>NZ_JBDHZL010000064.1:0-14800 GCF_039811905.1 Nigerium sp.
CGGACGCCGCACCAGTCGGACGCCGCACCGGTCGGCCATGCGTGGTCGGCCATCGGGCGGGATCGATCGGAGGCGGGGCCCCCGGCTAGGCTGACGCCGGTTGGTCCGGTGCGGAGCGCCTCGCGCCGGACAGCCCCGCACGCATTCGAGGAGAACCATGCAGGCTTGGCCACGTCCCGACGTCCCGACGCTGGACGGACGGGCCCCCCGTCCGCGCGTGCACGACACCGCGGCCCAGGGCCTCGTCGAGGTCGGCCCGGAGGCCGGCGACGCGCGCCTCTACGTCTGCGGCATCACGCCCTACGACGCGACGCACCTCGGGCACGCGAACACCTACGTCGCGTTCGACCTGCTGCAGCGGGCCTGGCTGGACGCCGGGCTCGGCGTCCACTACACGCAGAACGTCACCGACGTCGACGACCCGCTGCTCGAGCGCGCCGACGCCACCGGCGTCGACTGGCGGGCGCTGGCCGAGGAGCAGACCGAGCTGTTCCGGACCGATATGACGGCGCTGAACGTCCTGCCGCCCCGCGACTACGTGGGGGCCGTCGAGTCGATTCCCCTTGTCGTCGAGCTGATCGAGCGGCTGATGCCGACCGGCCTGATCTACCAGGTGGACGACGAGGAGTTCCCCGACTGGTACTTCAACTCGGCGGCCGCGCCGGGCTTCGGCTCCGAGTCGCACCTGGACGCCGAGGCCGCCCTCGCGATCTTCGGTGAACGCGGCGGCGACCCCGACCGTCCGGGCAAGCGCGACCCGCTCGACTGCCTGGTGTGGCGGCTCGCCCGCGACGGGGAGCCGTCGTGGGACTCCCGGCTGGGGCGCGGGCGTCCGGGGTGGCACATCGAGTGCGCGGCCATCGCGCTGCAGCACCTCGGGGAGGGGTTCGACGTCCAGGGTGGCGGCTCCGACCTGGTGTTCCCGCACCACGAGATGAGCGCCGCCGAGGCCACCGCGGCGACGGGGCAGCCCTTCGCGCAGGCCTACGTCCACGCCGGCATGGTCGGCTACGACGGCGAGAAGATGAGCAAGAGCAAGGGCAACCTGGTCCTGGTGTCGAAGCTGCGCGAGGCGGGGCGCGACCCGATGGCGATCCGGCTCGTGCTGCTCGCCCACCACTACCGCTCCGACTGGGAGTACACCGACGCCGACCTCGACGAGGCCGAGCGGCGCCTCGCCGCCTGGCGCGGCCTGCGCAACGAGACGGCGACGATCCCCGCGACCTCGCTCGTGACCGACCTGCGCGCGGCGCTCGCGAACGACCTGGACGCCCCGGCCGCCCTGGCGGCCGTGGACCAGTGGGTCGCGGCGGCGTCCGACATCGACGGCGACGACACCGAGGGCCCGCGCACGTTCCAAGGCGCGATCGACGCCCTGCTGGGCGTCCGGCTCTGAGGCCGGCGCCGTTCGGGCGCCTCCGCGTTCCGGCCGTCTCCGGGACCCCGCGCTCGGGACGCCACCCCCGGGCGCCGTCGGCGTCCGGTTCCCGGCATTCGGCACCTCCGTGCGGGATCGGTGAAATACTGCGCCCATACGTGTTCCGGGGTCGGTGTAATTCCGAACCGGCGGTGACAGTCCGCGACCCGGGCGCCTCGGCGCCCGGCTGACCTGGTGGAATTCCAGGGCCGACGGTGAAAGTCCGGAGGGGAGGCGCACGTGGGGCCCGGCAGCGCCGTGCCCCGGCCGTGGGACGCCGCCGCGCGTCCGCGGCGCGACGCGCACCCCCCCTTTTTCAACCCCGGAGCCGCCGAACGGCGAGCAGGAGGGGTGAGATGGAGCGATCCGGCGAGGGGTACGGGCCCGGTGACCGCGTGGCGTCCGCGTCCGGTTCGGGTGCCCCCGGCCCGCGGGTCGCCCCCGAGGCGCACGTGACCCCCGACGATGTCCGGCACCTGCGGCGGGCGCTCGCGCTCGCGGCCGAGGGCCCGGTCGCGGACCCGAACCCCCTGGTGGGCGCGGTGATCGTCGGCCGCGACGGCCATCTCGTCGGCGAGGGCTTCCACCGCGGCTCCGGGACGCCGCACGCTGAGGCCGCCGCGCTGTTGGCCGCCGGCGACGCCGCCCGGGGCGCCACTACCTACGTCTCCCTGGAGCCCTGCAACCACACCGGACGCACACCCCCGTGCTCCGCGGCCCTCCTCACCGCCGGCGTCGCCCGCGTCGTCTACGCCCTGCCCGACCCGAACCCCGTCGCCGCCGGAGGCGCTCAGCACCTGCGCGCCGCCGGCGTGGACGTGACCGGCGGCGTCCTGGCCGAGGAGGCGGCCGCGCTGAACCGCACCTGGCTGCACCGGGTGCGCACGGGGCGTCCGTTCGTCACCTGGAAGTTCGCCGGCACCCTCGACGGCCGCGCCGCGGCCGCCGACGGGACGTCACAGTGGATCACGGGCCGGGCGGCGCGGGCCGACGTGCACCGGCTGCGGGCCCGGTGCGGGGCGATCGTCACCGGCACGGGCACGGTGCTCGCCGACGACCCCCACCTCACCGTCCGCGGGGACGCCGCGCCGTCGCGCCAGCCGCTGCGCGTGATCGTGGGGGAGCGGCCGGTCCCTGCCGGGGCCCGGGTGCTCGACGACGCCGCCCCGACCAGGGTGTTCGCCACGCACGACGTGGCCGCCGTCGCCGCCGAACTCGGGCGGGACGGCGTCCATCACGCGCTGCTGGAGGGCGGCCCGACGCTCGCGGCCGCGTTCCTGCGCGCCGGCCTCGTGGACGAGGTCGTCGCCTACCTCGCGCCCACCCTGCTGGGCGCCGGGGCGTCCGTCGTGGGGCCCCTCGGCATCGGCACCATCGGCGCCGCCTTCCGCCTGACCACCACGGACGTCACCGTGCTCGACGACGACGTCCGCGTGACCGCCACCATCCACCCAACCAAGGAGTGACCAGCATGTTCACCGGCATCATCGAGGAGCTCGGCACCGTCGAGTCCCTCACCCTCGGCCGCGAGTCGGCGGTCCTACGGGTCCGCGGGCCCCAGGTGCTGACCGACGCGACGCCCGGGGCGTCCATCGCGGTCAACGGGGTCTGCCTCACGGTCGTCGACCACGACGACGAGTCGTTCTCCGTCGACGTCATGGCCGAGACGCTGCGTCGCAGCAGCCTGGGGGCGCTGCGACCCGGGTCGCGGGTGAACCTCGAACGGGCGATGGCCGCGTCCGGACGCCTCGGCGGCCACATCGTCCAGGGGCACGTGGACGCCACCGGCGAGATCGTCGCGCGCGAGCCCGGCGACCACTGGGAGGTCGTCACGATCGCCCTCCCGGACGCCGTCGCCCGCTACGTCGTCGAGAAGGGCTCGATCGCCGTGGACGGCATCTCGCTGACGGTCGCGTCCGTCGCGCCGGGCCGCTTCACGGTGTCGCTGATCCCCACCACGCTCGCCCTCACGACCCTCGGCTCGGCCCGCGTGGGCGACCCGGTGAACCTGGAGGTCGACGTGCTCGCCAAGTACGTCGAGCGCCTGCTCGCCCCGGCCGAGGAGGTCCTGTCATGACCGCCGACGCGACCCCCATCACCGGCCTCGCGACCATCGAGGCCGCCCTGGACGCCCTGCGCGCCGGCCTGCCCGTGCTCGTGCTTGACGACGCCGACCGCGAGAACGAGGGCGACGTCGTCCTGGCGGCGCAGACCCTGACGCCCGAGTGGCTCGCCTGGACGATCCGCCACAGCTCGGGCTACGTCTGCGCCCCCCTGTCGAACGCGCGCGCCGACCTGCTCGACCTGCCGCTCATGGTCGCCTCCAACGCCGACCCGCTGCGCACCGCCTACACGGTCACGGTGGACGCGGCGTCCGGCGTGACCACGGGCATCAGCGCGGCCGACCGGACGCGGACCATCCGCACGCTCGCCGACCCGCACACGCAGGCGTCCGACCTGATCAGGCCCGGGCACGTCGTGCCCTTGCGGGCGCGCGACGGCGGCGTCCTGGAGCGCGGCGGGCACACCGAGGCCGCCGTCGACCTGTGCCGGCTCGCGGGGCTGGCGGAGGTCGGGGCGATCGCCGAGCTCGTCCACGACGACGGGACCATGATGCGCGCCCCCGCCGTGCTCGCGCTGGGCCGCGAGCACGGCGTCCCGGTGATCACGATCGCCGACCTCATCGAGTGGCGAAAGGCCAGCGCGCGGGTCGTCGAAGGCGCCCGGACGTGGCTGCCCACGGACCTCGGCTCGTTCGAAACCGTCTGCTACCACGACCGCCTCACGGGCGCGGACCACCTGCTGCTGATCAGCCCCGAGGGCCTCGGGACGCGCGAGCAGCCCCCGGTCGTCCGCATCCACTCCGAGTGCGTCACGAGCGAGGTCTTCGGCTCGCTGCGCTGCGACTGCGGCGAGCAGCTGGACGCCGCCCTCCACCGCATCGCCGCCGAGCCGGGCGCGATCGTCTACCTGCGCGGCCACGAGGGACGCGGCGTCGGCCTGCTCGCCAAGCTGCGCGCCTACCGGCTGCAGGACACCGGGCTCGACACCGTGGACGCCCAACTCCAGCTCGGCCTGCCGGTCGACGACCGGGAGTACGGGGCTGCGGCGGGCATCCTGCGGGCGGCGGGCGTCGAGCGCGTCCGGCTGCTCACGAACAACCCCGACAAGGTGCACGGCCTGGCGGAGGCCGGGGTGGACGTGGCCGACGTCCTGCCCTCCGGCTCGCACGCGACCGCGCTCAACATCGACTACCTGCGCGCCAAGCGCGACCGGCTCGGGCACACGCTGCTGCTCGACCCGGCCGACCAGACGCCGGCGCCCGAGCCCACCCACGCCCACCAAGGAACGGAGCACTGATATGGCCGGATCCGGCAGCCCCACCCTCACCGCCGACGGACGCGGGCTTCGCGTCGCGATCGTCGCGGCGTCCTGGCACGACACGGTGATGAGCGGACTCATCGCGGGCGCCCGGCGGGGGTTGGACGCCGCGGGCGTCGTCGACGCCCCGCTCGTGCGCGTCCCGGGGACGTTCGAGCTGCCCGTCGCCTGCGCGACGCTCGCCGAGCGGTTCGACGCCGTCGTCGCGCTCGGCGTCGTCATCCGCGGCGGGACGCCGCACTTCGACTACGTCTGCGACGCGGCCACGCACGGCCTCACGGAGGTCGCGGTCCGGACGCGGGTGCCGATCGGGTTCGGCGTCCTCACGTGCGACGACGTCCAGCAGGCCCTCGACCGCGCCGGCCTCCCGTTCTCGACGGAGGACAAGGGGTTCGAGGCCGCCACCGCGGCCGTGGCGACCGTGCAGGCGCTGCGCGCGGTCGCGGGCTGATCGCCGGGGGGGCTGCGGGCGGGGTCAGCCCGGGCGTCCCCAGTCCGCCAGCCGCGCGGCGACGGCGTCGTAGCGGTCGCGCAGCTCGGGCTGCTTGGCGCCCTCGACCGACTCGCTGGCGGCGACCGCCGACCACGCGGGCGGCTCGTCGCCGCCGGCCAGCACCCAGGCCGCCTGCCGCGCGGCGCCGAGCGCCACGTACTCGGCCGGCTCGGGCGTCTCGACGCCGACGCCGAAGATGCCGGGCGCCAGGGCGCGCACGGCCTGCGAGCGGGCCGCGCCGCCGATGAGCTTCACGCCCGCCACCCGGACGCCCTCGTCGCGCTGCGCGTCCAGCCCCACGGCCAGCAGGCACAGCAGGCCCTCGACGGCCGCCCGGGCGTAGTTCTCGCGGGTCAGGTTGGTCGACGTCATGCCGGTGAGCGTGCCGGTGGCGTCGGGGAGGTTCGGCGTCCGCTCGCCGTCGAGGTGCGGCACGAGGACCAGGCCTCCCGCGCCCGGCGCTGCGGCCAGCGCGAGGCGCGACAGCTCGTCGTGGTCGACGCCGAGCACCCGGCACGCCGTGTCGAGGATGCGGGCGCCGTTGATCGTGCACGTGAGGGGCAGGTAGTGCCCGGTGGCGTCCGCGAAGCCGGCGACGACGCCCGACGGGTCGCGCGTCGGCGTCGCCGAGACGGCGGCCACGACCCCCGACGTGCCGACCGACACCGACACCTCGCCCACGCCGAGGCCCAGCCCGAGGGCCGCGCCCGCGTTGTCGCCGCAGCCCGGGCCCACCTGGGCGTCGCCGAGCCCCAGCGACGGGTCGCCCATGCCCGCCGACTCCGCCGGCCCCAGCGCCCGCGGCAGGACGATCCGCGCGGCGGCGTCCTCGTCGATGCGCAGCGCGCGGGCGAACAGGTCGCGGCGGTACTGCCCGGACTCGGCGTCGAAGTAGCCGGTGCCGGAGGCGTCCGACCGGTCGGTGACGAGGGCGTCCAGGCCCGCCGCGCCCCTGATCTTCCACGTCAGCCAGTCGTGCGGCAGGCAGACGGCGGCGATCCGCGCCGCGTTCTCCGGCTCGTGATCGGCGACCCAGCGCAGCTTCGTGATCGTGAAGGACGCCACGAGCGCGAGCCCTGTCGCGGACGCCCAGTAGGCGCTCCCCAGCTCGTCGGTCAGGTCGGACGCCGCCTGCGCCGACTTCGTGTCGTTCCACAGCTGCGCCGGCCGGACGACGTCGCCGGCGGCGTCCAGGAGCACCATGCCGTGCTGCTGCCCGCCGACGCTGATCGCGGCCACGTCGCCCAGGCCGCCCGCGGCCTCGGCGGCTGCCTGAAAGGCGGCCCACCAGGCGTCCGGGTGGCACTCGGTGCCGTCGGGGTGCGCCGCCGCGCCCTCCCGGACGATCGCCCCGGTCTCGGCGTCCACGATCACGACCTTGCACGACTGGGTCGAGGAATCGACCCCTGCGACCAACACCACGTTCGCTCCTTCGGTTCGGGGCGGACGCCTCACCGCGTCCGCGGGCGGCCGGCGCCCTCGCCGGCCGACGGGTCGCCCCCACCTTAGAGGGCGAGCCCCATCCCGGGTCCAGCCCGGGCGGCGAGCGGCCGCGCGGCGTCCGAGTAGACTGCCCGCCCGTGAAGACGTTCGAGGAACTGTTCGCCGAGCTCACCGACAAGGCCGCCAGCCGCCCCGAGGGGTCGGGGACGGTCCGCGAGTTGGACGCCGGCGTCCACGCGATCGGCAAGAAGATCGTGGAGGAGGCCGCGGAGGTGTGGATGGCCGCCGAGTACGAGTCGGACGCCGAGGCGTCCGAGGAGATCTCGCAACTGCTGTACCACGTGCAGGTCCTGATGATCGCGAAGGGGCTCACGCTCGACGACGTTTACCGCTATCTCTGACCCGCTCGCTAGTCTCGACGCGTGACTACCGATCGCCCTTTGCTCCGCATCGCCGTGCCCAACAAGGGCTCGCTGGCGGAGGCCACCACCGAGATGCTCCGCGAGGCGGGGTACAAGCAGCGCACCGACTCCAAGGATCTCGTCCTGCTCGACGAGGCCAACGGCGTCGAGTTCTACTACCTGCGTCCGCGCGACATCGCGGTCTACGTGGGGGAGCGCACCCTCGACCTCGGCGTGACCGGCCGCGACCTGCTCATCGACTCGGGCGCACAGGCGTCCGAGATCATGCAGTTGGGTTTCGGCGGCACGAAGTTCCGGTTCGCGGCCCCGGGCGGGTCCGGCTGGACGGTCGCTGACCTGCAGGGCCGTCGCCTGGCCACCTCGTTCCCCGGCCTGCTGGGCAAGTACCTCGCCGAGCAGGGGGTCGAGGCGCGGCTGATCAGGCTCGACGGGGCGGTGGAGAGCGCGGTCCGGCTGGGCGTCGCCGACGCGATCGCCGACGTGGTCGAGACCGGCTCGACCCTGAAGCGCGCGGGGCTCGACGTCTTCGGCGACCCGATCCTCATCTCCGAGGCGGTGCTGATCCAGCCGACCGGCGTCGAGGCGCCCGCCGGGCTCGACCTGCTGCAGCGCCGTCTGCAGGGCGTCATGACGGCCCGCAGCTACCGGATGATCGACTACAACGTCTCCGAGGCGAATCTGGACGCGGCGTGCGCGATCACGCCCGGCATCGAGAGCCCGACCCTCTCCCCGCTGCACCGCGAGGGCTGGCTGGCGGTGCGCGCGATGATCCCGGCGAAGGAGTCGGCGACGATCATGGATCGGCTGTGGGACGTGGGGGCCGAAGGCATCCTCGTCACCGAGATCGCGGCGTGCCGGCTGTGATGTTCTCGACCCGGACGCCCGACGGGGCGGTGCTCGGACGCCCGCGCCTGGTGCTGGTCAACGCCGCCCTCTGGACGGTGCTGCTCACCGGCGGTTCGCTGCTCGGGTGGTTCGCGCTGCCGCCGCACGTGCGCGCGCTCTTCACGATCCCTCAGATCGCGACGCTGCTGTTCATCGAGGGGTTCATCGTGTGCTTCCTCTGGGCGGTCGGCCTGTCGTACGTGCGGGCGGACGCCGCGGGCCTCCGCTTCCGCAACGGCCTGCGCTCGCACACGCGCACGTGGGACGACGTCGCCCACGTCCGCTACCTCACGGGCGACCCGTGGGCGTTCCTGGAGTTGCACGAGCCGATCGAGAAGCTGCCGCTCATGGGCATCATGCGCACCGACGGTGAGCGCGCCGACGGCCTCGTCGCCGACCTGCGCGCCCTGCATCGCGCCTCGCGGGAGGCGTGAGCCGAGGGCTCCGGTCGGCCGGGGCGGACGCGGCCGAGCCCCGGCCGGACGCCGCCGCTCAGTCGATGCCGCGGCGCTTGAGGATCTCGGTGACCTCGGGGTCGTCGGCCGACGTGGCGCCGGTCGAGCTGGAGGTGGACGCCCCCTGCGGCGAGCTGCCGTAGTCCGGACGCTGACGGGCCACCTGCGAGTCGGACGCCGCCGGCGTCTTCTTCGCCCGCGGCTTGTGCGGCAGCAGCCGGCTGATGATCATCAGCAGGACGCCGAGCCCGCCGATCGCGGCGCCCGCCATGGCCAGCATCGTCCAGGTGAGGCCCTGGTACCACAGCGCGAGAGTGTTCCACAGGTCGACCAGCGTGGGCAGCAGCCCGACGAGGTACACCGCGATGGGGAGCAGCGACAGCCCGAGCCAGAAGATGACGGTGCGCCACCGGGCACGGGGCCAGAGCAGCGCGGTGATGATGAGGCCCAACAGGGTCAGGCCGGCGCAGACGAGAAGCTGCAGCAAGTTCGGGTCCATGGGTCACAAGATGGCACGCCGACGGGGGTCTTCGGAAGCGGGCTCGCGGGTTTCGTGGCGCTCTGGGGGCTCCGCAGGCCGTCCGGACGCCCGCCCGCCGACTTGCCGCGACCCGCGGCGTCCCCCGTACGGTGGAGCCATGAGGAGCCTGGGTCAGCAGTCATCCGCCTTCGCCGACGACCACGGGGAGGCCGACCCCGCGCTGCGCGCCACGCTGGCGTCCGCCTACTCGGGGGGCAACGAGCCCTACCTGCGCGCGGTCGCCGCCCTGTGCGCCGCGCGCCTGCTGCTGCCGATCGTCGCCACCGGCGACGAGGGCGGTGACGGGCCCGACCCCGACCGGCACGCCGAGATGGCGGCCGTCCAGGTGCAGGCGGCCAACGGCGCGAAGGCGGTCTGCGTGTTCACCGGCATGGACGCCCTGACGGCCTGGCAGCCGACGGCGCGTCCGGTGGCGTGCACGCTCGACGACGTCGCGGCGACGGCGGAGGAGACGGCGTCCATGGCGGTGCTCGTCGACCTCGAGGGGCCGCACCCGCTCGTCATCGAGCACGCCCTGATCAAAGAACTCGCCCAGGGGCATCGACTGGTCGAGCTGTCCCCGGGCGAGTTCGGGTGGGTGTTCGTCGATCAGGCGTCCGGCGGTCGTCCGGACGCCGACGAGGCCGGGCGCTAAGCCGAGTCCACCTTCGACCAGAGGTTCACGCCGCCCTCGACCGCGTGCTCGTCGATGTGGGCGAGCTCGTCGTCGGTGAAGTCGAGGTGCTGCACCGCGCCCACGCTGTCCTCGAGTTGTTGCACGCTGGACGCGCCGATCAGCGCGGACGTGACCCGGGCGTCCCGCAGCACCCACGCGATCGCCATCTGCGCGAGCGTCTGGCCGCGCTCGGACGCCAGGTCGTTCAGCGCCCGGATGTGCCCGAGGTTCTCCTCGGTGAGCAGGCTCTCCGACAGGGACTTGCCCTGCGAGGCCCGCGACCCCTCGGGGATGCCGTGGAGGTACTTGTTCGTCAGCATGCCCTGCGCGAGCGGGGAGAACGCGATCAGGCCGACGCCGGCGTCCCCGACCACGTCGAGAAGCTCCTTCTCGACCCAGCGGTTCAGCATGGAGTACGACGGCTGATGGATCAGCAGCGGCGTCCCGAGCTCGTGCAGGATGCGGACGGCCTCCCGCGTGCGCTCGCCGGAGTACGACGAGACGCCGACGTAGCGGGCGCGGCCCGACCGGACGATGTAGTCCAGCGCCCCGAGCGTCTCCTCCAGCGGGGTGTCGGGGTCGTAGTGGTGGTGGTAGAAGATGTCGACGTAGTCGAGCCCCATGCGCTCCAGCGAGGCGTCCAGGGAGCCGACGAGGTACTTCCGCGAGCCGAGGTCGCCGTACGGGCCGGGCCAGAAGTCCCAGCCGGCCTTGCTCGAGATGACGAGCTGGTCGCGGTAGCGGCCGAAGTCTTCGCGCAGGTGGCGTCCGAAGTTCGTCTCGGCGGAGCCGTACGGGGGCCCGTAGTTGTTGGCCAGGTCGAAGTGGGTGATGCCGAGGTCGAACGCGCGGCGCAACGTGGCACGCTGGGTCGCGAACGGGACGTCGTCGCCGAAGTTGTGCCACAGGCCGAGCGAGATCGCCGGCAGCAGGAGTCCGGAGCGGCCGACCCGGCGGTACGGCATGCGTCCGTCGTAGCGGCCCGCGTCGGGCACGTATTCGTCGATGAGCGGCATTGTTTGTCCTCCTCAGGGAGTGGTCGGAGAGACGGGCGCGGTTGGCCCCGCCGTCGTTGCCACGCTACAATGCTGGGGTTCGTCCACCCAACGGGTGCGATCGTGCAAGCGGAGAACGCCAAGCTCCCACCCTCCTCGGCCCCCGGCCGAAGGGTCACCCAGGTGCCCCCGACCAGCGTCGGGGTGAGCGCCGTCGGCTTGGGCTTCCGTGTGCACGGGAGCCCTTTTTCGTGGGCGGGCCAAGATCGACACTGGGAGGAACTCATCAGCACGGAACCGCGCATCAACGAACGCATCCATGTGAACGAAGTCCGGCTCGTCGGCCCCAACGGCGAGCAGGTGGGCATCGTGCGCATCGATGACGCGCTGCGCTTGGCCCGCGAAGCCGACCTCGACCTCGTCGAGGTGGCCCCGCAGGCCCGTCCGCCGGTAGCGAAGCTCATGGATTACGGCAAGTACAAGTACGAGGCCGCCCAGAAGGCTCGCGAAAGCCGGCGCAACCAGTCGAACACGGTCATCAAGGAGATGAAGCTCCGGCCGAAGATCGACGAGCACGACTACGAGACCAAGAAGGGCCACGTCGTCCGCTTCCTGAAGGCCGGCGACAAGGTCAAGATCACGATCATGTTCCGAGGCCGGGAGCAGAGCCGCCCCGAGCTCGGGTTCAACCTGCTCAGGCGGCTGGCCGACGACATCGCCGAGGACGGCTTCATCGAGTCCCAGCCGCGGCAGGACGGCCGCAACATGCTCATGGTCGTCGCGCCGACGCGCAAGAAGTCCGAGGCGCGCGCCGAGCAGCGCGCCGCCAAGGCGACGCGGGCCGCGAGCCGTGCGGCGGAGAACGAGGCGGAGGAGCGTGAGCTCGCCGAGCTCCGCAGCGCCCGCCAGAGCCAACCGAAGAAGCGCCGGGGTCCGGCCGACAACATGGATCCCGACATCGACCTGTAGGCCTCAAGCCGGGTCCTAACGAAGAGAAAGTGAGACGGCGGATGCCGAAGATGAAGACGCACTCCGGTGCCAAGAAGCGGTTCAAGGTGACCGGCAGCGGCAAGCTGATGCGCCAGCAGGCCGGCAAGCGACACCTCAACGAGCACAAGCCCACCCGGCGCACCCGCCGGCTGAGCGTCGATGTCGAGGTCGCCGGCCCCGATCTGAAGAACGCGAAGAAGCTGCTGGGCAAGCGCGCGCGCTGACGCCCCGACGAACACACGAAGCAAGGAGTAACGAGAGATGGCACGCGTGAAGCGCGCGGTGAACGCGCAGAAGAAGCGTCGTGAGGTGCTGGACCAGGCGTCCGGCTACCGGGGTCAGCGGTCGCGGCTGTACCGCAAGGCGAAGGAGCAGCTGCTCCACAGCTACACCTACAGCTACGCGCACCGGAAGGACCGCAAGGGCGACTTCCGTTCGCTGTGGATCCAGCGGATCAACGCGGCTGCCCGCGCCGAGGGCATGACGTACAACCGATTTATCTCGGGCCTCAAGGCCGCCGGCGTTGAGGTCGACCGCAAGATGCTGGCCGAGCTGGCCGTCTCCGACCCGAAGGCGTTCGCCGCCCTGGTCGAGGTGGCCAAGGCCAGCGTCTCGGCCGCTGCCTGAGCACACGACAACGCCCGCGGCGCACCCCGGTTGCCCGGGGTGGCGCCGCGTTCGCGTCGGAGGCGGGCGTTCACCCGCTGCTCACCCGGCTGTGGCAGGGTGGGCATGTTGAGCAAGGAGGAGCGATGACGGAAGAACGGATCCAGCTCGAGGAGCCGACGCAGGCGACCCTGCGCGAGGCCAGGCGGCTGGTGCGCCGGAAGGATCGCAAGTCCCTCGGCAAGTTCATCGTCGAGGGCCCGCAGGCGGTCCGCGAGGCGCTCAAGTCGCCCGGCGTGGTCGAGGCGCTCTTCCTGCGCTGGGCGAACGTCCGCGAGCATCTCGACCTGCTGAGCCTCGGCCGCGCGGCCGGCGTCCCGGTGTACGGCGTCAGCGAGCAGAACCTGGCGACGCTGAGCGACACCGTCACCCCGCAGGGGGCGATCGCCGTGGCGTCCAACATCGACATCACGCTGTCGGATCTCATGGGGACGAAGCGGAAGAATCCGGCGAAGGAGAAGAAGAAGCACCGCCGCAAGGACGTGTCGTTGGTCGTGATCTGCGCGCAGATCCGCGACCCCGGCAACGCGGGTACGGTGATTCGCTGCGCGGACGCCTTCGGCGCCGACGCGGTCATCCTCAGTTCGGATTCGGTGGACGTCTACAACCCCAAGACGGTGCGCGCGTCCGTGGGCAGCATCTTCCACCTGCCGATCGTCACCGGGGCCGACCTGTCGACGGCCATCGAGGCGTGCCGGGCGGCCGGCATGCAGATCCTCGCGACCGACGGGGACGCCGGCACCGACCTGACGGACATCGCGTCCGATCTGGAGCGTCCGACGGCCTGGGTCATGGGCAACGAGGCGTGGGGCCTGCCCCACGAGAGCCTCGAGCTGGCCGACGAGGCGGTCGCGGTGCCGATCTACGGTCAGGCCGAGAGTCTCAACCTGGCGACGGCCGCGGCGATCTGCCTGTACGCCTCCGCGAGCGCGCAGCGCTCCGACAACGGCAACGGGTCCGTCCCGCCGCCCGCGGAGCTGGCCACGTTCGGCGCGAACGACGCGCCGGGGGCCGGAGCCGAGGGCGTCCAGGCGGAGCCCGGGGCCGACCCCGCGGCCGGCTGAGCCGGCTGCACCCCTCCCCAGCAAGAACACAAGAAGAGGAGCCCATGAGCGGGCCGAACGATCCCTACGACCCCAAGCAGGTGGCGACGCTGGATGCGGAGTCCGTCGAGAAGATGGTGAGCGACGCCCTCGCGGCGTTCGCGGAGGCGTCCTCGGTGGCCGAGCTGAAATCGGCGCGACTCGCGCACGCCGGCGAGAAGTCGCCGATCGCGCTGGCCAACCGCGAGATCGGCGCGCTGCCGCCCGCCGCCCGCAAGGACGCCGGACGCCGCATGGGCGCCGCGCGCGGGCGCGTGAACGCCGCGCTGGCGAAGCGGCAGGCGCAGGTGGAGGCGGCCGAACTGGAGCGGACGCTGGCGGCCGAGGCCGTCGACGTCACGCTGCCGACGCTGGCGCACCCGCAGGGCGCGATCCACCCGATCACCGGTCTGATGGACCTCATGGCCGACGTCTTCGTGGCGATGGGCTGGGAGGTCGCCGAGGGCCCCGAGTCCGAGTCGGAGTGGCTGACGTTCGATGCGCTGAACATGCCGGCCGACCACCCGGCGCGCGGCGAGACCGACACGATCTACCTCGATCCGGCCGACCACCACGTGCTGCTGCGGCCGCACACGTCGCCGGTGCAGATCCGGTCGCTGCTCGACCGGGAACTGCCCGTGTACGTCGTGTGCCCTGGCAAGGTGTACCGCGCCGACGAGTTCGACGCGACGCACGTGCCGGTCTTCCACCAGATCGAGGGCCTGTGCGTCGACAAGGGCATCACGATGGCGCACCTGAAGGGCACGCTCGACCACCTGGCCCGGGCGATGTTCGGCGACATCCGGACGCGGATGCGTCCGAACTACTTCCCGTTCACCGAGCCCAGCGCCGAGATCGACCTGGAGTGCTTCGTCTGCCACGGGGCGTCCGTCGGCAACCCGGACGCCCCCTGCAAGACCTGCCGGTCGGAGGGCTGGATCGAGTGGGGCGGCTGCGGCGTCGTGAACCCGCGGGTGCTGCGCGCGGCCGGCGTCGACCCGGACGTCTACTCCGGCTTCGCGTTCGGCATGGGCATCGAGCGGACGCTGATGTTCCGCAACAACGCCGAGGACATGCGCGACATGGTCGAGGGCGACATCCGATTCAGCCGTTCGTTGAAGGGGGAGGCGCGATGAGGGCGCCGCTGAGCTGGCTCACCGAGTACGCGGCCCTGCCCGCCGACCTGTCCGGACGCGACCTGGCCGAGGCGCTGATCGGCGCCGGGCTCGAGGTGGAAAGCGTCGAGCAGGTCGGGGGCGAGATCTCCGGGCCGCTGGTCGTCGGGCGGGTGCTCGACTTCGTCGGCACGCCGCAGAAGAACGGCAAGACGATCCGGTGGTGTCACGTCGACGTCGGCCCCGAGCACGCCCCCGAG
>NZ_JBDHZL010000065.1:0-14796 GCF_039811905.1 Nigerium sp.
CAGCTCGTCGGCGGCACCGTGCGTGCGCTCGGCGACGCCGTCGGCGATCGTGTACTTCGCCTTGCCCGGCTTGCCGGTGGACGCCGTGACCGGCGTGGTGTTCTTCAGGACGCCGGTGATCAACTCGGCCACCTGGTCGAACTCGTCGGCCCCGAGCCCGCGCGACGTCAGCGCCGGCGTGCCCACCCGGATGCCCGACGTGTACCAGGCGCCGTTCGGGTCGTGGGGGATCGAGTTGCGGTTCGTCACGACGCCCGAGTCGAGCAGCGCCGACTCGGCCTGGCGGCCGGTCAGCCCGAACGACGTCGTCACGTCGAGCAGGCACAGGTGGTTGTCGGTGCCGTCGGTGACGAGCTTCACGCCGCGCTTCTGCAGGCCCTCCGCCAGTGCATTCGCGTTGTCGGCGACCGCCTGCGCGTAGTCGCGGAAGGACGCCTGCCGCGCCTCCGCGAACGCCACGGCCTTGGCGGCCATCACGTGCGACAGCGGCCCCCCGAGCACCATGGGGCAGCCCTTGTCGATGAACTCCGCGTATTCGGGCGTCGACAGCAGGAACCCGCCGCGCGGCCCGCGCAGGCTCTTATGCGTGGTGGAGGCGATGACGTCGGCGTAGCCGACCGGGTTCTCCTCGCCCGTGAACACGCCGCCGGCGACCAGGCCCGCGAAGTGGGCCATGTCGACGAACAGGGTCGCGCCCACGGCGTCCGCGATCTCGCGCATCTTCGCGAAGTTGAGCCGCCGCGGGTACGCCGAGTACCCGGCGACGATGATGAGCGGACGGAACTCCTTCGCGTCGGCGAGCAGCTGGTCGTAGTCGACGAGGCCCGTCTCGGGGTTCGTGCCGTAGCTGTGCTGCTCGAACATCTTGCCGGAGATGTTGTGCCGGAAGCCGTGGGTGAGGTGGCCGCCCGCGTCGAGGCTCATGCCCATGACGCGCTGGGCGTTGAATTCGTGGCGCAGCGCCTCCCAGTCTTCGTGCGAGAGGTCGTTGACGGTCTTCGCGCCGAGGCGCTGCAGCGTCGGCGACTCGACGCGCTTGTTGAGGATCGCCCAGTAGGCGACCAGGTTCGCGTCGATGCCCGAGTGCGGCTGGACGTAGGCGTACTCGGCCCCGAACAGCTCGCGCGCGTGCTCGGCGGCGACGCTCTCGACGGTGTCGACGTTCTGGCAGCCGGCGTAGAAGCGGTGGCCGATGGTGCCCTCGGCGTACTTGTCGGAGAGCCAGTTGCCCATCGTCAGCAGCGTCGCCAGCGACGCGTAGTTCTCGGACGCGATGAGCTTCAGCGAGCCCCGCTGGTCGGAGAGCTCGGCGCGGATCGCGTCGCTGATGCGCGGCTCGACGCTCGCGATGACGGACAGGGCCTGGGTGTACGCGTTGGATGCGGTGGCGGCGAGGTCGCTCACGGGAATGACTCCTTGGGTCGGGACGGTCCCCAATCTATCGGTTCGCTCCGACAGGGAGCGCCCGGGGTCGGTCTCGTGGGCGTCCGGGGGTCGCCTTTGGTCGAGCCAGTCGGCCGTCGCCGGCCGACGAACGGCTGGATAGGGTCGGTGACGACCACCAGGGAAGGAACCCTTATGAGCGAGAACGCCAGTCCCGACGCCCCTCGTCCGGACGCCGTCCGGCCGGGTCCCCAGCCGGAGGCTTCGCAGCCCGCGGCTCCGCCGTCGCGGCCCGCCCAGCCCACCGCCCAGCCGCAACCGCAGGCGTCCGGGCCCCGCCCGCCCGCCTACCCGGGCTCTTTCGCACCGCCCCAGCCCCCGCAGCAGAAGGGGGCGTTCCGCCGGGGGTTCGGGCTGGGCGCCGGCGCCGGCCTCGGGTTCGGCGGCATCATGCTGGTGCTCGGGCTGATCGGGTCGCTGCTGACCTCGATCATGATGGCCGGCGCCGCGTCGGCGTTCGCGGGCGCGAACCAGACGCGCCTCCAGCCCGACAAGGTCATCTGGGGTGCCCAGGGGGCGGCGCACACGCTGCGGGCCATGCGCGTGTCGGGGGCGATCATGGGCGAGGGGGACACCGGCAGCCTGCTCCAGACCAGCACCTACGGCTACGAGACCGCGCAGGCGATCGACAAGCTGACGGCCAGTGATGCCGACGGGCTCGTCCTGCTGTTCAACACCCCCGGCGGCACGGTGAACGGCTCGCGCGCGATCGCGGACGCCATCGACCGCTACAAGCAGCGCACCGGCAAGAAGGCGTTTGTGTACGTCGAGGGGCTGTCGGCGTCCGGCGGTATGTACGCGATGGCGGGCGCCGACCGCATCGTCGCCGACCACGGCTCGCTCGTCGGCAGCATCGGCATCATCATGGGGCCGTTCCTGCAGTACCGGGACGTCCGGGCGACGACCGGAACGCTCGTCGAGTCGGGCGTGACGACGAACGGGGGCATCAGCAGCGAATACCTCACCCAGGGCAAGGGCAAGGACTTCGGCAACGCCTGGCGCGCCATGACGCAGGAGGAGCGCGACAACTACACCACCGGCCTCGCCAACGAGTACGACAACTTCGTGAACTGGGTGGCGCGGCACCGCAACATCCCCGCCGAGACGATCAAGAACACCTACGGCGCCTACATGTTCGACACCAAGCGAGCCCAGGAGAACCGCCTCATCGACGCCACGATGGGCCGCGACGAGGCCTTCCGCGACTTCGCGACGCAGGCGGGCGTCGACCCGAACGGGACGAAGGTCGTCGAGTCCGAGCCGCCGGGCATGTGGGCGCAGTTGTTCGGCGCGGAGGCCCGCGTCTACGGCCAGGCCCCGGCGGCGAAGCCCGAGGGGGGTCAGCCGGCGCGCGCGACGAGCACGCTGTGCACCTCCCAGCGGACGCCGCTGGCGTTCAGCGGCAGCCTCGCCTCGGTCTGCGGCTGAGCGCCTCCGGCCGCTCGACGGGATGGTCCCCCCGCCGAACGGCCGTGAAGACCCGACGCCCCCCGGCCTGAGCCGGGGGGCGTCGTGGCTTCGGGGGCGTCGCGTGCGGACGCCGTCTGGTTTCTAGTTCCTAGGACGCCTCGCGCGCCCGCGACAGCTCGTACAGCGCGATCGCGGCGGCGACGGACGCGTTGAGGGACTCGGTCTCGGCGCCGATCGGGATGGACGCCAACACGTCGCAGTTCTCCCGGACCAGCCGGGCCAGCCCCTCGCCTTCGCTGCCGACGACCAGCAGCACGGGCCCGTCGGCCCCCGGGACGCCGGCGATGTCGGTCTCGCCCTCGCCCGCGAGCCCGACGACCTGGAACCCGGCCTCGGCGTAGTCCTTCAGGACGCGGTTCAGGTTGCCCGCCAGCGCGACCGGGACGCGGGCGGCCGCCCCTGCGGACGCCTTCCAGGCCGTCGCGGTCATGTGCGCCGACCGCCGCTCCGGCACGATCACGCCCAGCGCGCCGAACGCGGCCGCCGAGCGGATGATCGCCCCCAGGTTGCGGGGGTCGGTGACCCCGTCGAGCGCGACGACCAGGGGCGCGTCGGCGTCGCCCGCTGCGTCGAGCAGGTCGTTCGGGTGCGCGTACTCGTACTCGGGCAACTGCAGCGCGACGCCCTGGTGCACGGCGCCCGACGTCAGCCGGTCCAGCTCGGGCCGGGACGCCTGCAGCAGCGGCACGCCGCGCTCGGCGGCCAGCTTCAGGATGTCGGAGAGCCGCGAGTCGCGTTCGACGCCCTCGGCGAGGTAGGCCCGCCGGACGGGCAGGCCCGCCTGCAGCGCCTCGTACACCGGGTTGCGGCCGATGACCCACTCGGCACCGGGGCTGCCGGACCGCCGCTGCGGCGTCCGCCTCGATGGGCCGCGCCCCGACCCGCCGGACTTGCCCGGCTCGTTCGCCCCGCGCTTGCGATAGGCCTTGTGGTATGGGCGATCCTCCGCCTTCGGCGTCGGGCCCTTGCCCTCGAGCCCCTTGCGGACGCGGCCGCCCGACCCGGCCGTGCGGCCCTGGCCGATGCCCTTGCCGCGCTTGCGCACGGCCCCCTTGCGTTGGCTGTTTCCCGGCATGGTCTCCTACTTCTCCAGGCTCCAGCGAGCGCCGTCTTTGGTGTCGGTGATCTTCAGGCCCGACCCCGCGAGCGAGTCGCGGATCGCGTCGGCCGTCGCCCAGTCCTTGCGGGCGCGGGCGTCTGCGCGCTGGTCGAGCAGGGTGCGCACCAGCGAGTCGACCACGCCGGACAGATCGTCGGACGCCGGCCGCTCGGTCGCCCACGCCGGGTCGTCTGGGTCGAGGCCGAACACCGTCAGCATGCTGCGCACCGCCGAGCGGGCCGCGAGCGCGGCCTCACGGTCGCCGGAGCCCAGCGCGCTGTTGCCCTCACGGATCGTCGAGAACAGGACGGCGAGCGCGCCGGGGGTGCCGAGGTCGTCGTTCATGGCGTCGGCGAAGGCGTCCGGCACCGCGAGCGACCCGTCCCAGTCGCCCAGCTCCGACTGCGCCCGGCCCAGGAACGAGTCGACGCGCGCGAGCTGGGCCGCCGCCTCCTCCAGCGAGGAGTCGGACAGCTCGATCATCGAGCGGTAGTGCGGCCCGGCCAGGTAGAGCCGGATGGCGCGGCCCCCGTACGTGCGGGTCGCCTCGAACACGTCGGCCGTGTTGCCGAGCGACTTGCTCATCTTCTCGCCCGCCAGCGTGACCCACGCGTTGTGCATCCAGTACTGCGCGAACGGACGCCCCACCGCGGTGGACTGCGCCAACTCGTTCTCGTGGTGCGGGAAGCGCAGGTCGAGCCCGCCTCCGTGGATGTCGAACGCCGGGCCGAGGTACCGGCCCGACATCGCCGAGCACTCCAGGTGCCAGCCCGGACGCCCGCGGCCCCACGGCGAATCCCAGGACGCCGTCTCCGGCTCGCCGGGCTTCGCCGCCTTCCACAGCGCGAAGTCGCGGGGGTCGCGCTTGCCGCGCGGATCGGCGTCTTCGGCCGGGGCCATGTCGGCGACCCGCTGACCCGACAGCTTGCCGTAGTCGGGCCAGGAGGCGACGTCGAAGTAGACGTCGCCCGCGGCGTCCTCACCCACGTAGGCGTGCCCGAGGTCGATGAGCTCGGCGACGAGCGCGATCATGTCGGGGATGTGCCCGGTCGCGCGCGGCTCGTACGTCGGCCTCCGGACGCCGAGCGCGTCGAACGCGCGATGGAACACGTGCTCGAAGTGGTAGGCGTGCGCCCACCAGGGAGTGCCGGCCTCGGCCGACTTCTCCAGGATCTTGTCGTCGATGTCGGTGATGTTTGAGACGAGCGTCACCTCGTAGCCCGAGTACTCGAGCCAGCGCCTCAGGACGTCGACGTTGACCTCCTTGCGGACGTGCCCCAGGTGCGGCGCGCCCTGCACGGTCGGGCCGCAGGAGTACATCGACACCGCGCCGGGCACGAGCGGCCGGAACTCCCGAATCGAGCGGGACATGGTGTCATACAGCTGAAAAGTCACCCGGCCATCCTATCGGCCGTGCCAGAGCCGGCCCACCGTGTCAATCGCCCGCGGCCTTGCGGCGCAGCGCCTCGATGTCCAGCACGGCGGGGAGCGACTCGGTGTCGGGGTCGAGTGCATCCGCCTCCCAGGGGTCGTAGGGCGGCGCTTCGTCGTCCTCGTAGCCCTCGGAGGGGTCGAACGGGTTCTGCAGGTGCCGGGTGTCGTCGAGAGGAAGGAGGGTGTCGGGGCTCATCGCCTCGTCGGGCAGGGCCGTGAGCACGTCGCGGATGTAGCCGTGCACGGCCTCGGTCAGCGGCACCTCGCGCTGCTCGCGCTGGGACGCGTACCAGCGGTAGTCGAGCACCTCGTGGAAGATCTGCGCCGGATCGCGCTTGCCGGTCAGGTCGGCCGGGACCGCGGTGACGACCGGCTCGAACACCTGGGTCAGCCACTGGTGGGCGACGATCGCCTCGTCGACGTGTTGCTGGTTCGTGCGCGCCCGGAACGTGTCGAGGTCGTTGAGCAGGCGGCGGGCCTGGTTCTCCTCCGTGTCGAGGCCGGTCAGGCGCATCAGCCGCCGGGAGTGATGCCCCGCGTCGACCACCTTCGGCTGGATCTGCACGGTGGAGCCGTCGGCCGCCGTGTTGATGTCGAGCTCGGCGACGTCGAACCCGAGGCTGTTCAGGCGGCGCACCCGGTCCTCGATGCGGTACAGCTCGCCGGCCGAGAACTCCTCGGGGCCGGTCAGCTCGTGCCAAAGCGCGTGGTACCGGGTCTCGATCTGGTGCACCAGGTCTTCGGGGTCGAGGGACTCATCCAGCAGGCGCCCCGCCTCGAGGTCGGAGAACTCCCCGAACAGGTTCACGATCGCGATGTCGATGTCGTGCGCCCGTTGGCCGTCGGTGAGCCGCGTGTGCAACTCGGCGGTCTCGGCGTCCACCAGGTACGCGGCGAACGCGCCCGCGTCGCGCCGGAACAGGATGTTCGACAGCGACACGTCGCCCCACAGGAACCCGATGAGGTGCAGCCGTGCGAGCAGCACGACCATGGCGTCCAGCAGGCGCGACACCGTGTCTTGCCGGACGCCGGAGAAGAACAGCGACCGGTAGGGGAGCGAGAACTCCAGGTGCCGGGTCAGCAGGACCGGGTCGAGCGGCTTGCCGCTCGGGTCGGCGCGACCCGTCACGACGGCGAGCGGCTCGACGGCCGGGGTGTTGAGGCGGCTCAGATCCTGCAGCATCCGGTACTCGTGGAAGGCCACCGACTCGATGATTTCCTTCGCCGCGTACACCTCCTCACCCACCCGGACGAACCGGACGACGTGCCGGGAGATGCCGCGCGGCAGCGCGACGAGGTGCTCGGTGGGCCATTGGTCGAGCGGAACGTCCCACGGGAGGGGGATGAGCCGGGAATCCGGCTTCGCCGAGAGGAAACGTGGCATTGCGCCATTGTCGCACCCCGGGCTGACAAAACGCTGGTCAGGGGCCCAAGGCCCGCCTGGCCGCGGTCCTCCTGGCCGGACGCCGCCCACGCCGCCCGGCGGCGTCCGCCCGGGGACCGGCCGCGCATGAGCAAGAACCGGTCGTACCGGAGACGCGCGAACCGGGACGCACGAAGGGGTGGGACGCGGCGCGTCCCACCCCTTCTCGGCGTCGGTTGCCCGAAGCGTCAGCTGATGCGCTCACCCGTCGCGTTGGAGAACACGTGCGTGTTCTCCGGGATCGGGGCCAGGCGCACGACCTGGCTGCGATCGAGGGGCTGACGAGCGCCGATGCGGGCGACGATCTGCGGCGCCTGCAGCCTCTCATCGTCGGAGAGGCCGGCGAGCGTGCCGTACAGGTACGAATCCGCCCCCAGCTCCTCGACGACGGCCACGTCGACTCCGACGCCCTGGCCGTCGGTCGCGAGGGTGAAGTGCTCCGGCCGGATGCCGACGGTCAGCGTGTCTTCGCCGTTCGCGCGGTCGAGCACCTCGCGGGCCACCGGGACGACGTAGTCGCCGACCTGGACGCCCCCCTCGACCACGCGGCCGCGGATCAGGTTCATGGCCGGGGAGCCGATGAAGCCCGCGACGAAGATGTTCTTCGGGGTGTCGTACAGCTCGAGCGGGCTGGCCACCTGCTGCAGGAGGCCGTCCTTCATGACCGCGACGCGGTCGCCCATCGTCATGGCCTCGACCTGGTCGTGGGTCACGTAGACGGTGGTGACGCCCAGCCGCTGCTGCAGGGCGGCGATCTGCGTACGCGTGGAGACGCGCAGCTTGGCGTCGAGGTTCGACAGCGGCTCATCCATGAGGAACACCTGCGGCTGCCGGACGATCGCCCGCCCCATCGCGACGCGCTGCCGCTGGCCGCCGGACAGCGCCTTCGGCTTGCGGTTGAGGAAGTCTTCCAGGCCGAGCAGCTTGGCCGCCTCGGCGACCCGCTTCTCGCGATCGGCCTTGGAGACGCCCTGCATCTTGAGCGCGAAGCCCATGTTGTCCGCCACCGTCATGTGCGGGTAGAGGGCGTAGTTCTGGAAGACCATCGCGATGTCGCGATCCTTCGGGGGGAGGTTCGTGACATCGGTGTCACCGATGTAGATCGAACCCGAGTTGATTTCCTCCAACCCCGCGAGCATGCGGAGCGAGGTGGACTTGCCGCAGCCGGACGGCCCGACGAGAACCATGAATTCCCCGTCGCCGATGTCCAGATTCAGCTTGTCGACGGCCGGATGATCGGCCCCGGGGTACACGCGCGAGGCGTCCTTGAATTGCACAGTGGCCATGCCACACATTCCTTTCCACGGGCAGGTACGTGCCCGACGATCCGTAGTGGAGAGGGACTTCATTGAGTTGTAGTCCTCCGCCCATTAGAACACGGGGAGCGTTTTTCTGTCAGCCGAATCCGACAATCGGGGGCCGCGATGGCCGGGGCCCTCCCGGCCAGCGCGGGTGCGGCCCGGTACGCTCGGGCGGGTGAGCGGCGAGCAGACCCCCAGCGCGGAGGCCGACAAGGAGTGGTGGGACGACCCGTCGCTGCCCTGGCGGCAGAAGCCGTCGAAGGCTGACCTGACCTGCATGAGCTTCCTCGGCTTCTCGGGGATCTACGGGCTCGTGATGCTGCCGCTGCGTCCGGTGATGCTGGGCCTCGCGCCGCTCGTGCTGGGGTCGCTCGGGTACCGCACGGGGCTCGTGATGACCGGCGCCCTGGCGTCCGTGGGCAACCCGTGGTGGCCGCTCGTGCTCGTGCTCGGGTCGCTCATGGCGATGAAGTTCGACTGGATCTTCTGGTGGGCCGGCAAGCTGTGGGGGCGCAGCATCGTGGATGTGTGGGCGTCCGGGCACTCAGAGCGGACGCGGCGTCGCTACGACCGCGCCTGGGGGCTGGCGCACCGCTACGAGACGCTCGCGATCGTCCTGACGTTCCTGCCGATCCCGCTGCCGTCCGGGGTGGTGTACGCGGCGCTCGGCGCGGCGGGCACGCGCCTGTCGAAGTTCCTGATCGTGTGCGCCCTGTCGTCGCTGGGCCTGTCCGGGCTCTACATGGCCCTCGGCTACTGGATCGGCGAGCCGGCCGTCCAACTCATCGACGCCTACGGCCGCTACCTGTGGTACGTCTCCATCGCCATCATCGTCGGCATGCTGGCCGTGTGGTGGTGGCGGGGACGCCGCAAGGGCTGACGCGGCGTCCCTCGGCCGTGTTCCGGCGCGGCCGGACGCCCGCGGCGCCGGTCTGGACGCCCGCCGACCAAAGTCGCCCGGTTCGCGACCCGGGTCGCTGCGGAGGCGACGCCGCGCCGTCCTAGGCTGACGCCCGTGAGTGTCGGCGAGAAGATGAGGCGGCTGTTCGAGCCCGCCCGGTTCCCGCCCCCACCGTTGGACGGGCTGGGGCTGGCGTGGCGCTACGTGCTCGCGATCGCGGGGTACGCGGTCATCGCCTCGGCCCAAGTGACGATGGTCGTCGCGCCCGAGATCGTGCGGGACGCGATGAGCGGCATGCCGGGCGAGCTGTGGCCGGCGCCCGCCATCTATGCCGACCTGGCGCTCGGGTTCGCCGGCACGTGCCTCATCCACCTGCGGCGGCGCTGGCCGCTCGCGGTGTTCCTGGCGACCGAGGTGGCGTCCATCTTCTCGAACTCGATCACCTTCGTGGGCGTCTGGGCGTTCCTGTCGCTGTGCTCGCGCCGCGACATGCGGCGCATCGTCGGCGCGGTGCTGGTCAGCATCGCCGCGGGCCTGTCGACGCGCTTCGTGCCGTGGCGCGTCAACGAGGGGGCGAACACCAGCCCGATCGAGAGCGTCCTGGTGTCCCTCGTCACGATCGTGGTCTTCGCTCTGATCGGGATGTACCACGGCGTCCGGCAGGACCGGCAGGCCGAGGTCGCGATGGCCGCCGAGCTGGCCGAGGCCGAGCGTGAGTACGCCGTCCTGGCCGAGCGCAACCGCATCGCGCGCGAGATGCACGACGTGCTGGCCCACCGCATCTCGCTGGTCTCGATGCACGCGGGCGTCCTGGCGTACCGCACCGACCTGAGCGCCGAGGAGACGCGGTCGATCGCCCAGATCATCCAGGAGAACGCGCATGCCTCGCTCACGGAGCTGCGCAGCGTCTTGTCGACGCTGCGCGAGGTTCCGTCCCCGGACGCCGCCCCCGCGGCCCCGCAGCCCACGCTCGTGCTGCTGCCGCGCCTGCTGGAGGAGGCCCGCGGGTTCGGGCAGCGCATCGAGATCGACCAATTCTTGGACGCCGCGGCCGTCCCGCAGCTCACGTCGCGGCACAGCTACAGAATCCTGCAGGAGTGCCTGACGAACGCCCGCAAGCACGCCCCGTACGCGACCGTCGAGGTGCGGCTGGCCGGGTCGCCGCGCGACGGGGTGTCGATCCGGGTCGCGAACCCGATCACCGTCGTGGGCGGGGCGGGCGGCGGGGCTGGGGTGCCGGGGGCCCGGCTCGGGCTCGTCGGGATCTCCGAGCGGGCCCAGATGCTCGGCGGCCGCTGTGACGCGGGGGAGCGCGGCGGTCGGTTCGTGGTGGACGTGTGGCTCCCGTGGCACTGATTCGTGAAACGACAAGGAAGGACGGACCCATGACCGACCAGAAGATCCGGCTCGTGATCGTGGACGACGACCCGCTGGTGCGCACCGGGCTGGGACTCATTCTGGGCGGCGCGTCCGACCTGGAGGTCGTCGGCGAGGCGCACGACGGGGCGGACGCGGTGGCGCTGGTGGCGCAGAAGCGTCCGGACATCGTCCTGATGGACATCCGGATGCCCGTCAAGGACGGCATCGCGGCCACCGCCGAAGTGCTCGCCCAGCCGGACGCCCCGAAGATCGTCGTCCTGACGACGTTCGACTCCGACGACATGGTGCTGAAGGCGCTGCAGGCCGGGGCGTCCGGCTTCCTGCTGAAAGACACCCCACCCGACAAGATGGTCGAGGCGATCCGCGCCGTGGACGCCGGCGAGACCACGCTGTCGCCGAGCGTCATCCAGCAGGTCGTCGCCGTCGCGACGAAGACCGCCGGCGACGGGCGGGCGGAGAAGGCCAAGACCCAGCTCGCGGGGCTCACCGAGCGCGAACACGAGGTGGCGGTCGCGATCGGCCAGGGCAAGTCGAACGGCGAGATCGCCGGGGAGCTCTACATGAGCATCGCGACGGTGAAGGCGTACGTGACGCGCATCTTCTACAAGCTCGGCGTCGACAACCGCGTCCAGGTCGCGATGAAGGTGCACGACGCCGGCCTGGTCTGAGTCCGCGGCGCCTACGTCAGGTGTTCGTAGAGCCGATCCACCCGCGCGGACAGGTCGTTCACGGCGAGCGGCGGGTAGGGCGCGCCGCCGTGGAAGACCCGCTCGGCGTCCAGGGCGAGGTCCGCGAGCTCGGCCATGTCGAGCGGTGCCGGACGCCGCCGCAGCAGGTCGTCGACGGGGTCGTCGTCGGCGTCCTCGCCCAGCAGGGTCGTGATCGCGATCGGGTGGACGACCCGGCCGGCCCGCTTCAGCGCGTGCGTGAGTGCCCCCATGACCACGAAGTGCACGACCAGCGGCGCGGCGACCGTGAGCGCGATCGCGAACGAAGGCGGGGTATTGGGGAAGGCGCTCCAGCCCACCATGACCGCCGCGGCGACCAGCAGCAGCACCAGCGGGTTGTCGGCGAGGGTCAGCAACCGCTCCAGCCCGCCCCGGACGGCGAGGTAGCGGGCCGGGCGGACGTGGCCGCCGGTCGGGTGCAGGATCATCGCGGCGCCCGCACCAGCATCGCCATGAGGAACGACGAGTCCTCGCCGAAGGGCCGCAGGTCCCACGTCGAGAACGCGCCATCGATCGCCAGCCCGGACGCCTCGGCGTCCGCCCCGAACTCGCGGAACCCGTAGCCGCGCCCGGCGCCGAACCCGACCAGCGCGCGCCCCTCGGGCGCGAGCCAGCCGGCGAACCGTTCGAGCACGGGACGCCGCGTCGCCGGGTGCAGGAACGTCATCACGTTGCCGGCGCACAGGATCGCGTCGAAGCCCTCGGCGCCGTTCGCCTCCTCGGCCGCGGACGCCAGCCTCGGCACCTCGACGTCCGTCAGGTCGCCGACCCGGTAGTCGGGGCCGGGTTCGTCGGCCTCGGCGGCCTCGATCAGCACCGGGTCGAGGTCGACGCCGACGACGCGGTGGCCGGCCCGGTGCAGGTAGCCGGCGTGGCGTCCGGGCCCGCAGCCCGCGTCCAGGATCGCGGCGCCGCGCGGGACGACGGCGTCCACCAGCCGCGCCTCGCCGACCAGGTCGTTGCCGGCCTCCGCGAGCAGCCGGAAGCGTTCGATGTAGCGGCGCGAGTGGTCCGGGTCGCGCTCCACGGCGTCCGCCCACTTGCTGCGCGGACGCGTCGCGCGGCCGCCCAGAGAGCGGGCGGCGCGCAGGCCGATGTCGATGGGGCCGCTGCGACGTGCTGGATCCACGAGCCTCCGACAGGATTCGAACCCGCGACCATCCGCTTACAAGGCGGGCGCTCTACCAACTGAGCTACGGAGGCGTCGGCCCCGAGGGCCTGGGGTTCATTCTGCCCAATCGAGGTGCCGAGTCGTAATCCGCTCGCCGGCGACGACGACGTCGGCCAGGTCGGCCGGGCGGTTCGCGGCCCAGTGGGCCCGCTCTTGCGCGGCCCAGCGCTCCCAGTGCGGGGCGAACGTCTCGCCGTCGCGGGCGAGGGCGCGGAGGCGTCGCTGGGAGGCGTCCAGATCGAGCCAGACGCCGGCGGTCGCGAGCCGCCGGTTCGTGGGGGTGAGCGCGCCGCAGCCCTCCACGATCAGGTCGACGCGCGGGTCGAGGGGGACGACACGCCCGGGTGCGGCGGCTGCCCAGTCCCAGGCGCGGTAGCCGGGGGCGTCCGGACGCGTGAGGGCCGGCACCGCGGCCGAGCCGGCGGCGAGGCCGTCCCAGCCGGGGTAGAGCGCATCGAGGGAGACCACCTGGACGCCGCGCGGCCAGGCGTCGGCGAGGCGTCCGGCGAAGACCGACTTGCCGCTGCCGGAGCCGCCGTCGATCAGCACGACCGCCCGGGACGGGCGGGTCAGCAGCCGGACGAGGTCGGCGAAGCGCAGGGTCGGCGGAGCCATCGGGGCCGCTGAACGGACGCCGTCAGGCGCCCGGGCAGGCCAGGAACAGCTCCCCGGACCCCACGGCGGTCACGGGCCCGTTGGACGCGGGCAAGAACGCGCCCTGCCCGCAGCGCAGGGTGAGGACGCCGTCGGCGTCCCGCAGCTCGACGCACCCGGCGGTGGCCAAAGCGATGCGGACCGCGCCCTCCCGAGGCAGCTCGGGCTGGGCGCCGTCACCGATCTCGAGGCGATAGACGTCGAACTCGGGGCAACCGGTCGGGTAGTGGAAGACGCCCGGACGCTCCTCGCCGGGGGTGAACACCTGCGGCACCGAGTCGTGGAAGTCGACGACCGAGACGAGCTCATCGACCGCGATGTGCTTGGTCGTCAGGCCGCCGCGGATGATGTTGTCGGACGACGCCATCACCTCCACCCCCGTGCCGCTCAGGTGGGCGTGCAGCGTGCCGGTCGGGATGAAGACGGCCTCGCCCGGCTGCAGGGCGACGCGGTTCATCAGCAGGGCGGCCATGATGCCGGGGTCGCCGGGGAACGACTCGTCGAGTTCGACCGTCGTGCGGGCGAACTGGCCCAGCTCGCCGGGATCGTCGAGATGGTTCGCCGCCGCGGCGAGCACATGGTTCACCACGTCGAGCCGGTCGCCCGACATGCCGAGCACGTCGAGGAAGACCTCCTCGGTTCCGGCGGCGCCGCTGCGGAAGACGAGGGGGGCGATCACGTCCAAGACCAGGTCGGGGACGCCGAGCGCCCGGAAGAGCGCGGCCGTCTGCGCCGGGCGCCGGAAGCCGACGAGCGTGTGGAACGGCTCGTGCAGCGCAACCATCAGCTCGGGCTTCGGCCAGTCGTCGCGGTAGGTGCGGACCGGGTCGTCGACCGGGATGTCGTCGGCGTTCTCGCGCGCGAACCCCTCCTCGGCCTTCTCGCGCGACGGGTGTGCCTGCAGCGACAGGGGCTTGCGGGCGCTCAGCAGCTTCATCAGGTAGGGGAGACGGCCGAAGGCGGCGGCGTCCCCCAGGAGGGCCGGCTCGGCGGCCACCAACTCGTCCAGCCGGCGGTCGCCGACGGTGGCGGTGCCGAGCAGGTGCGCGCCCAGCCAGTACTCCGCATAGGGTCGCCCGTCGGCCGGGATGCCCAGGATCTGGGGGATCTCATCCGTGGTTCCCCACGGGTAATGCATCACCGTGCCTCGGATTTCCTCCATACGTCGCGGCCCTTTTCGGAATTGGCGTTTACTGGCAGCCGCCAGTGTAGAGGGACGCCGTGGAAAGGCCCACCCGAGGCGGTCGCTCATCGGGGTGACCTCTCTCATCCTTGGGAGGTATTTGCGGTGACCGGAGTCGAATTCGATCGGTCAGGAGACCCATTCCGGAAGGGGAGTGGCGCCCTCGCGAGGCGATGGGGGCGCCGCGGCCGGCGTCCTCGGGGCTGCGGGTATACGCCGCTCGGGGCGGCCGGGGGTGTCGCCGCCTGTCAGGCGCACAACACCGGGGAAATGCTCGATGAATGACAAGGCTGTGATTCGCGGCTAGCATGCGAACATGTCCGAAGCGATGCACCTGCCCGAGACCGGCCTCAGCGCCCGTGACGCGGCGATCCTCGACTTCGAGGCGTCCTGGTGGGAGGCGGGCGGCAGCAAAGATGCCGAGATCCGCGAGCGGTTCGATCTGTCAGCGCCGCGGTACTACCAGATCCTCAATCAGCTGTTGGACGCCCCTGAGGCCCTCGCCTACGCCCCGCTCCTGGTGAAGCGGCTGCGGCGGCTGCGTCAGCGGCGGCAGGAGAGCCGCTCGGCGAGGCACCTCACCGTTCGCGCGAACGTGTAGCGGTTCCG
>NZ_JBDHZL010000066.1:0-14623 GCF_039811905.1 Nigerium sp.
GTCCTATTCGCTGCCGGCTGGGCGCGTGAGCTCGGGCGGCCGGGGACGCCGAGTCGACGGGCAGACCCTGACTGGCTCGTTCTGGAAGTGAGGCCCCCAGCGGACGCCCGCTCCCGGGGCGTCATCGAGCACAAGCCAGTCAGGGTGCCTGGGGTGCCCGGCCCCACGGGGCCTCTCGCGACGGGCGCCCCTGGCTCGACAGCCGGACCGGTGGGTAGAGTGCGCCGCAGACAGGGGAGCGCCACCGGCGCTGAGAGTGCGGCCCGCCGCAGACCCTCGAACCTGACCCGGTTCGCACCGGCGTAGGGAGTCGAGCCTTCTCCTCGGCCGATCCCGAGCCCCCACCGAGAACCGACCTCAGCACGAGGGACGGCGGCCAGCACTGCGAAACGTCGATGCGGACCACCACGCGCGGAGTCGTCCCACCAATCCGCTGATTGAGCGTTCAATAAAACGGGAGGCCTCAACCACCGGCGGCGTCCACGCGTGGGGGAGACCCGAGCGTCCTTCGAACCGCGTTCGCGAAACGGGCCACCGCTGACTGAGCCGGGCCGCAACAGCCCGGCCGCCGGTCAGCTCACGATCACGAGGCGCGTCAGCTCCAGGTCGGGGTGCGGCCGCACCGCGCGCACCGTGGCCGACAACCGCCGCTTCTTGAGCTCCTTCGCCGCGCCAGCTACCTCCGCCTGCGCGCGTTCGCCCTTGAGGGCCACGAACCGGCCACCCGGGACGAACAGGTGCTGCGTCCACGCCAGCAGGCGGGGGAGTGGGGCGACGGCTCGGCAGGTGACGACGTCGTAGAGCTCGCGGTGATCCTCCGCGCGGCCGCGGACGACCCGCACCTGCTCGGCCAGACCCAGCTCGTCGACAGTCACCGTCAGGAACTTCGCCCGGCGTTCCAGCGGTTCCAGCAGCGTCACCCGAGCGTCCGGACGCGCGAGCGCCAGCGGGATTCCGGGCAACCCGGCCCCGCTGCCGACGTCGACGACGAACGCGCCGTCGGGGACGGCGTCCTCCACCGCGACGCTGTTCAGCACGTGCCGCTCCCAGAGCCGGTCGAGCTCGCGCGGGCCGATCAGCCCCCACTCGACGCCGCGGGTCGCGAGAATCCCGACGTACTGCTCGGCCGCACCGAGGGCGTCCGAAAAAAGCTCGGCGGCCGCGGCAGGAGCCGGGCCGCCGAGTGTAGGCGATGTCATCGAGCCGTCAGACCTTCGGCATGACGACGACACGACGCCGGGGCTCTTCGCCCTCGGACTCGCTGGTCAGGCCCGCATCGGCGATCGCGTCGTGGACGATCTTGCGCTCGAACGGGTTCATGGGGGAGAGCCGCACCGGCTCGCCCGATTCCTTCACCTCGGCGATCGCGTCGGCGGCCAGATCCTGCAGGACTGCCCGACGCTTCTCGCGGTGCCCCGCGATGTCGAGCATCAAGCGGCTGCGGTGGCCAGTCTCCGTCATGACGGCCAGACGCGAGAGCTCTTGGAGCGCCTCCAGCACCTCGCCGTTCTTGCCGACCAGCACGTCCGCATCGGTCAGGATCGAGACGTGCGCGCGGCCGCCCTCGTTGAAGGTGTCGATGTCGCCGTCGAGATCGGCGATGTCGAGCAACTCCTCCAGGTAGTCGGCCGCGATCTCGCCCTCGTTGGTGAGCGCCTCCTCGCGCCGGCTCATCCGCCGTTCGGACGCCTCCGCGCCCTCCTCGTCGGACGCCTCATCCCCAGACCCCTCTTCCGAGGCGTCGTCCTCGGTCGCTGCCCCCTCAGGGGTCTCGGCCTCGGTGTCCGCGGACGCCTCCGCGGGGACGGGCTCGGCGACGATCCCGTTCTCCGGGGTCGGCTGATCGTCGGCGGTCTGCACCGCCGCGTCCTGTTCGGTCATGTCACTCCTTCGGCTTCGCCTTGCGCCGGGCCCGGGACTGCTTCGACGGCTGCTGACGCCGGATGCGCGAGGCGTCGTCCACCGGGACGGGGCTGCTCTTCTTCGTGGGCTCCTCGGACGCCTGCCGCGGCGCCTTCCTGGCTCCCGTGGGTTTCGTGGCGGACCGCGACGTCTTCACGTCGTTGCCCATCGACTGGCGCGCCACGCGCGTCGGGTCGGACGCCTGCGTCGCACGCGGCTTCGCGCCGACGCCCAGGCGCTTGCGGATGATGGCGTCCGGATCCTTGCCCTTCGCCTTCATCCGGTCCTCCCAGTCGAGGTAGGCCGGCGTGTTCGGCGCGGGGGAGTTGTGGACCAGGATGTACTGCTGGCCCAGCGTCCACAGGTTCGAGGCGAGCCAGTAGATCATGACGCCGATCGGCACCGCGATGCCGGTGAACAGGTAGATCACCGGGAACATGTACAGCATCATCTTCTGCTGCTGCGCCATGGGGCCCTCGAGGGCCTCGGGCGGCATGTTCTTGCGCATCATCTGCAACTGGGTGATGAACAGGGTCACCGTCATGGCGATGATCAGGAACGCGGCGACGAACTGCGTCGGCCCGATCGTGGTGATGGGCATGAAGCGGCCCGACAGCTCCGCGCCGAAGATCGTCGCGTGCCGCAGCGAGTCGACCAGGTGCGGGTTGTCCACGAAGAACTGCCCCATGGGGTCACCGCGCGACACGAAGTTCAGCACGTTGAACAGGCCGATGAAGATCGGCATCTGCAGCAGGATCGGCAGGCAGGACGCCGCGGGGTTCACGTTCTCCTCGCGGTACATCTTCATCGTTTCCTGGCCGAGCCGCTCCCGGTCGGCGCCGTACTTGTCCTGGAGCGCCTTGAGCTTCGGCCCGAGCAACTGCATCTTGCGCGAGGTGTTGATCTGCCTGACGAACAGGGGGATCATCAGCGTCCGGATGACGACGGTCAGGCTGACGATCGCCAGCGTCCACGTCCACCCGGAGTTCGGGTCCATGAACTGGCTGAACAGCCAGTGGAACCCGACGATGATGCCCGAGATCACCCAGTAGATGGGCTGCATCATCGTGTTCAGGCCAGCGCCGATCGAATCCCACACCGTCAGTGGCACGAGCAGGAAGGACGAGAGAGTGTTCACAAACCACCTCGACTAGAGAAGGTCTCCGGGACGGGGTCGTACCCGCCCGCCGACCAGGGGTGACACCGCCGCAGGCGGTTGACCGTCAGAACCAGGCCGCGCCAGGCTCCATGACGCTCGAACGATTCGAGCGCGTAGGCCGAGCAGGTCGGCCGATATTTGCACACGTCGCCGTACAGGGGGCTGATCAGCCGCCGGTACGCCTTCATGAATCCGATGAACAGGTACTTCATGCCGCCTCGAGCCGTTCGACGGTCTGCGCCCACGCGGACCGCAGGTCGCTGCGCAGCGCCGCGGCGGGCCGACGCGAGGCGGGCGGTAACGCGCGAACCACCACGTCCATGCCGAACGTCGTGGATCGGGTCGACTCCGCGACCAGGTGCCGCAACTGTCGCTTCACCCGGTTGCGCGTCACCGCGTTGCCGATCGCCTTGGACACCACGAACCCCGCCCGGATGGGCGGCTGGTCGGTGCGTCGGGCGTGCACCACGAGGGTTTCACGACCGACCCGGACGCCTCGCCGCACCGTGGCGCGGAAATCGTCCGAACTGCGCAGGCGCGCAGCGGCGGGCAACACGGCGATGTCGGGCGTCAGCCAGCGAGGCGAGCCCGGCCCTTGCTGCGCCGGGCGGCCAGGATCGCGCGGCCGGCGCGCGTCCGCATCCGGAGGCGGAAGCCGTGGGTGCGGCTGCGACGCCGGTTGCTGGGCTGGAAAGTGCGCTTGCTCACGAGAGCTCCCCACAATCTGCTGGTTCGTCGGACGACTGCGCCCACATGGGCGCAGGCTGTCGCCAGGACAGCGACTGTCCAACGATACGCGGCGGGTGCACATCCGGGCAAACCGGACGCCGCGCCGCATTCGTCCAGTCGACACGCCGTCGTCCACCCAGACCATCCATAAATGATTTGCTACGCCACCAGGGTCGTCAGTAGCGTTACGCTCTGCTGACAAACAGTCGGCCTGATTCACCCACCCGCGCGTTCCGGCGTCACGCTCACGTATGCTGCTATCTCCACATCCTGTGGATAAACGTGTGGATATATAGTTGACAAGGGGACTTCCTATGCCGAACGAGGCGGAGAACATCCTCGCCACGGCATGGAGCCACGTCGTCTCCTCTGCAGATTCCTCCACGCGCGCCTGGATCACCGCGCTCCGCGTCGAGGGCCTGCACGACAACACCGTCGTCGCGGCCGTCGCCCACGAGTTCACCCGCGAGCGCATCGAGAAGCGGTTCCGCACCTGGATCGAGGAGAAGCTCTCCGACGAGTTGCGGCGTCCCATTCGTCTGGCCGTCACGATCGACCCCGACCTGGAGCTCACGTTCGACGAAGAGCCGGACGCCGCGGCCCCCGGCCCCCAGGAGACGCCCCTCCCGATGGCCGTGCCGTCGTACGGCTTCGGCAGCGCGCCGCGTCCCTCGAGCCCGCAGGACGGGGGAGACCGGCTCAACCCCAAGTACACCTTCGACAACTTCGTCATCGGGTCGTCGAACCGGTTCGCGCACGCGGCCGCCATCGCGGTCGCCGAGTCGCCCGGCAAGGCCTACAACCCGCTGATGATCTACGGCGACTCCGGCCTCGGCAAGACCCATCTCCTGCACGCGCTGGGCCACTACGTGCGGGAGTACTACGACGGCGTCCGGGTGAAGTACGTCTCGACCGAAGAGCTGACGAACGACTTCATCAACGCGATCACCGACAACCGCACGGCGGAGTTCCGGCGGACCTACCGCGACATCGACGTGCTGCTGATCGACGACATCCAGTTCCTGGAGAGCAAGATCCAGACGCAGGAGGAGTTCTTCCACACCTTCAACACGCTGCACAACGCGCAGAAGCAAATCGTGCTGACGTGCGACCGCCCGCCCAAGGCGCTCGAGGCGCTGGAGCCGCGGCTGCGCAGCCGGTTCGAGTGGGGCCTGATCACCGACATCCAGCCGCCCGACCTCGAGACGCGGATCGCGATCCTGCGCAAGAAGGCCATCGCCGAGCATCTGACCGCCGGGCCCGACGTGCTCGAGTTCATCGCCAGCAAGATCCAGACGAACATCCGCGAGCTGGAGGGCGCGCTCATCCGCGTGACCGCGTTTGCGAGCCTGAACAGCCAGCGCGTCGACCTGGCGCTGGCCGAGCAGGTGCTCAAGGACCTCATCCCCGACGGCGGGGACGCCCCCATCAGCCCGCAGGTCATCATGAACGCCACCGCGCACTACTTCGGCGTGACCGTGAGCGACCTGTGCGGCAGCAGCCGCACGCACGTGCTGGTCACCGCGCGGCAGATCGCCATGTATCTGTGCCGCGAGCTCACCGACATGAGCCTGCCGAAGATCGGCCAGCTCTTCGGCGGCCGCGATCACACGACCGTCATGCACGCCGATCGCAAGATCCGGCAGTTGCTGTCCGAGCGACGCTCGGTCTACAACCAGGTGACCGAGCTCACCAACCGCATCAAGAACACCCGCTGAGGACGCCCCCGGCGCCGGTCCCTGCGGCGCCGGACCCTCGCACTTCGCTCGCGCGGTCGGGTCGACCCCGGCGTGAATCGCGACCGCCACCCGTTTGGCACGCCCTCTCCCAGACCCCGCGCACCCTGTGGTCAACGCCTCCGCCCGGTGGACGGTTCTGACCACAACGCTGTGGATAACCCGGATCGCCTGTGGACGGCGGCCCGCGGCGTCCTCGTTCTCCACAGAGGTCCCGCCGAAACACGCCCCCATCCACAGGACCGTCCACTTCGCGACACGCGGCCCGACGAGGGACGACGCGGGTTGTCCCCCGAATCCACAGCGGTGAAGACGATGACCAATTCATCCATCTCTGATTCTCTTAAAAGCCGGCGCCCGGATGTTCTGTGGGTATCTGTCGGCCCTCGTCGTTATGATCGGCGGGGAACCCAGCCGACAGGGAGAAACAAGCGTGAAGATTCGACTCGAGCGTGACGTCCTGGCCGACGCCGTCCAGTGGGCTGCTCGAAGCCTGCCCAACCGTCCGAGTGTGCCGATCCTCGCGGGGCTACGCATGGAGGCACGGGGCGACCAGTTGATCCTGTCGGGGTTCGACTACGAGACGTCCGCGCGCATCGCGGTCGCGGCCGACGTCGCCGACGAGGGGGTCGCGCTGGTCTCCGGCCGGCTGCTCGCCGACATCGCCCGCTCGCTGCCGAACAAGCCGGTCGATCTGTCGTCCGACGAGATCAAGATGGAGCTCGTGTGCGGCAGCGCGCGGTTCACCCTGCAGATGCTGCCGGTGAACGAGTACCCCGAGCTGCCGGAGATGCCGGAGGCGTCCGGCACGATCGCGAGCGCCGAGTTCGCGCAGGCGGTCTCCCAGGTCGTCGTGGCCGCCGGGCGCGACGAACTGCTGCCGGTGTTCACCGGCGTCCGGCTGGAGATCGAGGGCGACACCCTCTCGCTGCTGGCGACCGACCGCTACCGCATGGCGCTGAAGGAGATCACCTGGAATCCGGACAAGGCCGGCCAGGGCGCCGCGTTGGTGCCGGCGAAGGTCCTGAGCGAGACCGCCCGCTCGATGACGTCGGGCGAGCAGGTGACGCTGAGCCTGTCGTCGGGGGAGACGGGGGATGGGCTGATCGGCTTCGCGGGCGACGGGGCGTCCGGCACGCGGCAGATCACGACGCGCCTGCTCGACGGGGAGTTCCCGAAGGTGCGCCACCTCATGAGCGTCCAGCCGACCGTGACGGTGCGCGTCAACACGCACGAGGTCATCGACGCCGTCCGGCGCGTGGCCCTCGTGGCGGAGCGCAACACGTCGCTGCGCATGATGATCGCCGAGAACGACATCACGCTCGAGGCGGCCACGGGCGACCAGGCGCAGGCGGTCGAGCGCGTCGAGGCGGTGGTGGAGGATCACCAGGGCGGCGGCCTCGCCATGACGGCCGCCGGTTTCAACCCGCACTACCTCTCCGACGCGCTCAACGCGCTCGACACCCCGTATGTGAACTTCTCGTTCACCGCGCCGGGCAAGCCGTGCCTGCTGACGCCGCTGGCCGAGATCGACGGGGAGCCGTCGACCGACTACCGGCACGTCATCATGCTGATGCGCCTGCCGTCGTGACCGGGGCGCGGCGTCCTGCGGGCGCGGGGTAGGTTCGTCGGGTGTTCGTCATTCACCTGAGCCTGGCCGATTTTCGCAGCTACGCCCACGTCGAGGCGGAGTTGGGCCCGGGCGTCACGGTGTTCACCGGGCGCAACGGTCAGGGCAAGACGAACCTGGTCGAGGCCGTCGAATACCTGGCGACGCTCGGCTCGCACCGGGTGGCCGCCGACGCCCCCCTCATCAGGATGGGCGCGGCGCGCGCGCTCGTGCGGGGTCGCGTCCAGGCCGGCGTGGACGACGCGCGGCAACTGCTGCTCGAGATCGAGATCAACAGCGGTAAGGCGAACAAGGCGTCCCTGAACCGCGGCCCGCTGAAGCGTCCGCGCGATCTGCTGGGGGCGCTGCGGGTCGTGCTCTTCTCGCCGGAGGATCTGGCGCTGGTGAAGGGCGATCCGTCGGACCGCCGCCGGTTTCTGGACGAGCTGCTGACCCAGCGGTGGCCGCGGATGGCAGGCGTCCGGGCGGACTACGACCGCGTCCTTCGGCAGCGCTCGACGCTGCTGAAGTCGTTGTCCGGACGCCGCGGGCCGGTGCCCGCGGAGGCGGACGCCACCCTCGAGGTCTGGGACGACACGCTCGCCGGCCTCGGCGCCGACCTCATGGCGGCGCGGCTGACCACCCTCGCCGATCTCGGCGATCCGGTCGCCGCGGCCCACGCCGACATCGCGCCGACCAACAACCTCGCCACGCTGGCGTACAAGGCGGCGACCGTCGAGGAACCCCTCGCGGACGCCGCCCAGCTCGCCCCCGACGAGCTGCGCGGACGCCTCCGTGCGGCCATGGGCGAGCGCCGGCGCGACGAGATCGCCCGCGGGGTGAGCCTGGTGGGGCCGCACCGCGACGATGTCGTGCTGGGGCTGGGGGACTTGCCGGCCAAGGGGTACGCCTCCCACGGCGAGTGCTGGTCGTTCGCCCTCGCGCTGCGGCTCGGCAGCGACGCGGTGCTGCGGGCCGACGGGGTGTCGCCGGTCTTGATCCTCGACGACGTCTTCGCTGAACTGGACGAGGTGCGCCGCGCCCGCCTCGCCGACCGCGTCGCCGGCGCCGAGCAGGTGCTCATCACGGCGGCGGTCGCGGGCGACGTGCCCAAGGCGCTGCACGGGCGCCGGTTCGTGGTGGCGGACGGGGAGGTGACGACCGATGACGAGGAACCCTGACGGCGAGGGTCCTGAGCAGCCGGACGCCGAGTTTTCCACAGGGTCACAGGCGCCTGTGGATCCTGTGGATATCAACCCCCTCGGGTTGGATCTCGCCCGGTCGATCGCCGAAGCCGCTAGCCACAGCGCCCTTCCGCCCCCGCAGGCCGCGCGCCGGCGTAAGCCGCGGCCGCGGCGTCCGGCCTCGGGCCGACGGGGGAGCGACGACCCGACCGCGCTCGGCGAGGCGCTGGAGGAGTTCGTGAGCGAGCGCGGCTGGCGCACCGAGGTGAACGTCCAGCTGCTGCTGGGCCGCTGGCCGTCGATCGTGGGGGAGGCCAACGCCGCCCACTCCCGGCCTGAGAGCTTCACCGCCGGCATCGTGACCGTGCGGGCCGACAGCACGGCGTGGGCGTCCCAGCTGCGCCTGATGACGCCCCAGCTACTCGCGAAGCTCAACGCGGCCCTGGGTGACGGGACGATCAAGAAGATCGTGATCAAGGGTCCGGACGCCCCGAGCTGGAAGCACGGCCCGCGCAGCGTCAGCGACGGCCGAGGACCCCGAGACACCTACGGGTAGTGCCGCGCCCCCGCGCGGGTCCGGGGCAGTAGCGCCCCGGCGTCCGACGGGCCGCGCCCGAGGCGTCCATGACGCTGTTTTCGCGCGAGAGGCGACAGCCCCCGGGCAACGTATGGCCCCCGAGGACAGGGGGTCGCGCGCCGCAGAGCGCCGTTTGTGCCATTTCAGCGGGATGTCGGCCTCCCTGCGTCCTCCAGGATTTGGGTGCCGGGGGTACCATGGACATGTTCTGAGGTGGCGCGCGCCCGCGTCCGTTTCGCGCCGTCGCCCCTCGTGTGCCGAAGAGAGGGTTTGCGTGAGCGAAGCACTAGCCGACGACGTCCCAGGCTCGACGCCCTCCACCGCTTCCGCTGTCGAGGCAGGCGCCTACGACGCCGGCTCGATCACGGTGCTGGAGGGGCTCGAGGCGGTCCGCAAGCGCCCCGGCATGTACATCGGTTCCACCGGCGAACGCGGCCTGCACCACCTCGTCTACGAGGTGGTCGACAACTCGGTCGACGAGGCGCTGGCCGGCTACTGCGACGAGATCACCGTGCGGCTGCTGCCGAACGACGGCGTCCAGGTGAGCGATAACGGCCGCGGCATCCCGGTCGCGATGCACCCCACCGAAGGCATGTCCGCGCTGACCGTCGCGCTCACGGTGCTGCACGCGGGCGGCAAGTTCGGTACGGGCGGCTACAAGGTGTCGGGCGGCCTGCACGGCGTCGGCGTCTCGGTGGTGAACGCGTTGTCGGATCATCTGACGGTCGACGTCCGGCGCGACGGCTACCACTGGCGGCAGTCGTTCTCGCTCGGTACGCCCGATGCGCCGCTCGAGCGGCTGGAGGAGTCGGAGGAGACGGGCACGACGGTCACGTTCCACCCGTCGGCGGAGATCTTCGAGACCACCCACTTCAGTTGGGACACGCTGGTCACCCGCTTCCGCGAGATGTGCTTCCTGAACAAGGGCCTGCGCATCACGATCGTCGACGAGCGGCCGGCGACGGCGGCGTCCGAGGAGGATGAGGAGCTCGATACCGGCGCCGACCTGGACGCGGAGGTCAACGCCCGCGAGAAGTCGTTCCGGTTCGACGCGGGCCTCATCGACTACGTGAAGTTCCTGACCGGCACGAAAGAGGTGATCCACCCGTCCGTCATCGCGATGGAGGCGGTGAACGCCGAGCAGGAGCTGTCGGTCGAGGTCGCGATGCAGTGGAACAGCTCGTTCGCCGAGTCGGTGCACACGTTCGCGAACACGATCAACACCCACGAGGGCGGCACGCACGAAGAGGGGTTCCGGGCGGCGCTCACCAACACCGTGAACCGGTGGGGCGAGCAGTGGGGCATGATCAAGAAGCGCGAGGATCGGCCGTCCGGCGACGACATCCGTGAGGGCCTGACGGCGATCGTGTCGGTGAAGATCGGCGAGCCGCAGTTCGAGGGCCAGACGAAGACGAAGTTGGGCAACACAGAGGTCAAGGGGTTCGTCCAGCGGGTGGGCAACGATCTGCTCGGCGACTGGTTCGAGAAGAACCCCTCGGAGGGGCGCGACATCATCCGCAAGGCCCAGGCCGCGGCGAACGCCCGCATGGCCGCGCGCAAGGCGCGCGACATGGCGCGCAACCGCAAGGGGCTCTTCGGCAACACGGGCCTGCCGGGCAAGCTGTCCGACTGCAGCTCGCGCAACCCGCACGAGTGCGAAGTGTTCATCGTGGAGGGCGACTCCGCCGGCGGCTCGGCGAAGGGCGGCCGTGACCCGCGCACGCAGGCGATCCTGCCCATCCGCGGCAAGATCCTGAACGTGGAGAAGGCCCGCCTCGACAAGATCCTCCAGAACAAGGAGGTCGAGGCGATCTTCAACGCGCTCGGCACCGGCGTCCAAGAGGATTTCGATGTCGACAAGCTCCGTTATCACAAGCTGATCCTGATGGCGGACGCCGACGTCGACGGCGCGCACATCCGCACCCTGCTGCTGACGCTGCTGTTCCGGTTCATGAAGCCGCTGATCGACGGCGGGTTCGTGTACTTGGCGCAGCCGCCGCTGTTCCGGCTGCGGTGGACGAATGCGCCGCACGAGCTGGCCTACAGCGACGAGCAGCGCGACGCGCTGCGCGACGCGGGCCTCACCGCCGGCAAGAAGCTGCCGAGCGTGAACCCGATCCAGCGCTACAAGGGCCTGGGCGAGATGGACGCGAAGGATCTTTGGGACACGACGATGGATCCCGACAAGCGCAGCCTGCTGCAGGTGAATCTGGAGGACGCCGCGGCGGCCGACCAGATGTTCTCGATCCTCATGGGAGAGGACGTGACGGAGCGGCGCGCGTTCATCCAGCGCAACGCGAAGGACGTCCGCTTCCTCGACATCTGAGCTCGAAACGAACCAGCTTCTCAGTGACGCCGCCGGCCCGCACGGCCGGCCGAAGGGAACCGCATGAGTGACACGCCGAACGAGCCCCCCACGCCGGAGACGCCCGATCAGCCGCCGACGCCCGAAACGCCGGACGCGCCGGATCTGCCCGAGGAGGTCCATCAACAACTGGACGCCGAGGGCGCTTTCCAGGCGGCCGCGGGCGACGCGCCGGTCGCGGTCGTCTCCGACGACAACCCCGACCTCGAGCCGCGGCAGGGTCGCATCGACGAGGTGGATCTGCACGACGAGATCCAAAAGAGCTACCTCGACTACGCGATGAGCGTCATCGTCGGGCGAGCGCTGCCCGACGTCCGCGACGGGTTGAAGCCGGTGCATCGCCGCGTCCTGTACGCGATGTACGACGGCGGCTACCGGCCCGACCGGGGCTGGAACAAGTGCGCCCGCGTCGTCGGCGACGTGATGGGCACCTACCACCCGCACGGCGACACGGCGATCTATGACACCCTCGTCCGGCTGGCGCAGCCGTGGGTGATGCGGCTGAAGCTCGTCGACGGGCAGGGCAACTTCGGCTCGCCCGGCAACGACGGCGCGGCCGCCATGCGCTACACCGAGTGCAAGATGAACCCGCTGGCCATGGAGATGGTCCGCGACATCAACGAGAACACGGTCGACTTCCAGCCGAACTACGACGGTCGCGACAACGAGCCGGTCGTGCTGCCGGCGCGGTTCCCGAACCTGCTGGTCAACGGCTCGACCGGCATCGCGGTGGGCATGGCGACGAACATCCCGACGCACAACCTGCGCGAGGTGAACGACGCCGTCCAGTGGGTGTTGCGGCACACCGACCTGTCCCACGAGGAGATCCTCGAGGGCTGCATGGAGCGCATCAAGGGCCCCGACTTCCCGAACGGCGCCCTGATCGTCGGCCGCAAGGGCATCGAGGACGCCTACCGCACCGGTCGCGGCTCGGTCATCATGCGCGCGGTCATCAACATCGAAGAGGACGCCAAGGGCCGGACGTCCCTGGTCGTCACCGAGCTGCCGCACATGTGCAACCCCGACAACTTGGCGGCGAAGATCGCCGAGTTGGTGAACTCGGGACGCATCACGGGCATCGCGGACGTCCGCGACGAGACCTCGGCGCGCGCCGGCCAGCGGCTCGTGATCGTCCTGAAGAGGGACGCGCAGCCGCGCGTCGTGATGAACCAGCTCTACAAGCACACTCAGCTGCAGGACGCGTTCGGCTGCAACATGCTGGCGCTCGTCGACGACGTCCCGCGGACGCTGCGGCTCGACCAGTTCATCGTCTACTGGATCCGTCACCAGATCCAGGTCATCAAGCGGCGCACCCAGTACCGGCTCGACGAGGCCGAGAAGATGGCCCACATCCAGCGCGCGCTGGTGAAGGCGCTGGACGCGCTGGACGAGGTCATCGCGCTGATCCGGCGCAGCCCCGACACCGAGTCGGCGAACCTCGGTTTGCAGGAGTTGCTGGAGATCGACGAGGTGCAGGCCCGGGCGATCCTCGACATGCAGTTGCGCAAGCTGGCCGCCCTGGAGCGGCAGAAGATCATCGACCGGTTGGCCGAACTGGAGCGGATGATTGTCGATCTGAAGGACATCCTCGCCAAGCCCGAGCGGCAGCGCGAGATCGTGTCGGTCGAGCTGCAGGAGATCACCGACCGCTACGGAGACGAGCGCCGCACGAAGATCGTGTCGGCCGACGGCGACCTGTCGGATGAGGATCTCATCCCCGACGACGACATGATCGTGACCATCACCCACGGTGGCTACGCCAAGCGGACGCGGGCCGATCAGTACCGGCTGCAGCGCCGGGGCGGCAAGGGCGTCCGGGGGGCGAACCTGCGGGCCGACGACGAGGTGGAGCACCTCTTCGCGACCACGAGCCACCATTGGCTGCTGTTCTTCACGAACCTCGGCCGGGTCTACCGCGCGAAGGTGTGGCAGTTGCCCGAGGGCGGCCGCGACGCGAAGGGCGGGCACGTGGCCGGCCTGCTGTCGTTCCTGCCCGACGAGCACATCGCCGAAGTGCTCGCGATCAGGGATTACACGGCCGACGACTACCTCCTGCTGGCGACGAAGCGCGGCCTGGTGAAGAAGACCGACCTCACGGCGTACGATTCGCCGCGCCAGGCCGGGCTCATCGCGATCAACTTCCGGGACGCCGACGACGAACTCATCGGCGCGGCGACGATCAGCGGTGAGGACGACGTCCTGCTGATCTCCCGCAAGGGGCAGGCGATCCGCTTCCCGGCGTCCGATGAAGAGTTGCGCCCGATGGGACGCGCCACGTCCGGGGTCTCGGGCATGAAGTTCCGCGGTGGGGATGAGCTCCTCAGCATGGCGGTGATCGACGCCGACATGCCGACCGACGACCGCTTCGTGTTCACGGTCACCGACGAGGGCTACGCCAAACGCAGCGCGGTGTCGGAGTACCGCCGGCAGGGCCGCGGCGGCCTCGGCATCAAGGCGATGAAGCTCAACGAGGACCGGGGCGGGCTGGTCGGCGGGCTGGTCGTCTCGGCCGACGACGAGATCATCGCGATCAAGAACAGTGGGCAGATCATCCGGTCGTCGGTGAGCGAGGTCCCGAACAAGGGACGCGACACCATGGGCGTCAAGTTCGTCGGCCTCTCGGCGAACGATGCCGTGGCGGTGATTGCCTTGTACCCGGAGGCGTCCCAAGATGAGGAGTCGGCTACGGTTGACCCTGGCGCGGAGGCTGTCTCCGCTCCGGAAGCCACCCCTAAGGAGGACGACGGTGAGTGATCGGGCGCCTCGCGAGGTCACCCTCACGACGAATGAAGGGATGACGCTGACGTCGGCTCAGTCGTCCCGTCCTCAGGGGTCCCGGCGGACGCGCCGCGCCCGTCTGCGCGTCTCGCGCGTCGACCCGTGGTCGGTGATGAAGACGTGCTTCCTGTTCTCCATCGCGTTCGGCATCATGGCGTGGGTCGCGATCTACGTCGTCTGGTCGGTGATCACGAGTTCGGGCATGCTCGACGCGATGAACCAGGCGCTCACGTCGATCCTGTCCAGCCCGAGCGATCAGACGCCGGTGCGCATCGAAGACTTCGTGAACACCAACAAGGTGATGGGCGTCACGGCGCTGATCGCGGTGTTCAACGTGGTCATCCTCACCGCGCTGGGCACGATCTTCGCGTTCCTGTACAACCTGTCGGCGAACATCCTGGGCGGCCTGGAGCTGACCCTCGCCGAGGACTGACCGCGGCGAAGGCGTCCGATTTGAGCGGTGGGGGAGCGACGCGGTAGTGTGAGCCCTCGGTGCGAGGCACCACGGGCCTATAGCTCAGTCGGTTAGAGCGCCGCCCTGATAAGGCGGAGGTCACTGGTTCAAGTCCAGTTAGGCCCACCAC
>NZ_JBDHZL010000067.1:0-14115 GCF_039811905.1 Nigerium sp.
GCAGGACGCGTCCGACGCCGATGTTCCAGCGAGGCAGCTGGGCGGGCATGAACGGTTCCTTCCGGTCGACACGGTGTCGCTCACTACGCTAAATGCGCCCGGGGGCGTCCTCGACCTTCGGCAGCGCCGTTCTCGACCACGGTCGGCACGATCGCGACCTTCGTCGCGACGATCGTCCGGCGCGCTGGCGCCGGCGCGCCCCTCGCCCGGGGCAAGCCGGACGCCCGAGGCGTCCCTGCGCGACGTCGCCCCCGGGCAAATGCGGACCCGCTCAGAACCCGGGGTGAACCTGCACATTCTCCCGCGCACGAAGTTGACATGCGGTAGTCTTCTCCCTATGGTCCGACCATAGCATTTCTTAGTCAGACCACTAGGTCTCGGAACGACGGAGTTCATCATGCTTCTGGAAGTCTTCCGGCCCGCCACCGATCCGCTCGGGGCCCAATGGCTCTCGGCACTCGTGGCTGCCATCCCCATCATCGCGATGCTCGTCACGCTCGGCGGTCTCCGCTGGAAGGCCCACCTGGCTGGGCCCTTCTCGTGGGTCCTCGCGTTCATCGTCGCCATCACCGCGTACCGCATGCCGGCGGCCATGGCGCTGTCGACCAGCGTCCAGGGGTTCATCTACGGCATCTTCCCCATCGTCTGGATCCTGCTGACCGCGATCTGGATGTATGAGGTCACCGTGGCGTCCGGGCGCTTCGACGACCTCCGCCGCACGTTCTTCCTGATCAGCGACGATCCCCGCGTGCTCGCGCTGCTGATCGCGTTCTGCTTCGGTGGCCTGCTGGAGGCGCTCGCCGGCTTCGGCGCGCCCGTCGCGATCACCGCCGCCATGCTCGTGGCGATCGGGTTCTCCCCCCTGCGCTCGGCGCTCATCGCCCTGCTCGCCAACACCGTGCCGGTCGCGTTCGGCGCGGTCGGCCTGCCGGTGCTGATGGCGGCCCGCAGCGGTGGCTTCGAGGATGTCTTGGCGATCTCTCCCATCACCGGACGCCTGACGGCGATCATGTGCCTCGTCGTGCCGTTCCTCCTCCTCGCCGTCATGGACGGCAAGAAGGGCCTCGCGCAGTGCTGGCCGTTCGGTCTCGTCGTGGGCATCACCTTCGGCATCACGAAGTGGATCGTCTCGGCCACCCCGCTCTACAACCTCACCGAGGTCTTCGCGGCGGTCGTCAGCGTCGGCGTCGCGATCGCGTTCCTCCGGTTCTGGCACCCGACGGGCGGCCACGAGGCGACCGAGCGCATCGGCGTCCCGATCGACCAGTCCATCGAGGGCAAGCGCAAGCCGCTCTCCGCCGAGTCGGCGGACGCCCCCACCCTGGACGGCGGGCGCATCTTCATGGCCCTCGTTCCGTACCTGCTCGTGATCGTCGTGTTCGCTCTCGCGGCCCTGCCGCCGGTCAAGGCGGCCCTCGCCGCGACCGACATCAAGGTCGGTTGGCCTCTGCTCGCCGACCTGCAGACGTCCGCGGGGGCTCCGTCGGCGCACATCGCGTACACGTTCGCGTGGGCGTCCACCCCCGGCATCCTGCTGGCGCTGGTCGCGATCGTGACCGGCCTGATCTACCGGATGTCCCTCGGCGAGATCTTCACGGTGCTGGTCGTCAACGCGAAGAAGCTGCGGTTCGCCATGCTGACCATCGGCTCGGTCGTCGCCCTGGCCTACGTCATGGGCGACTCGGGCCAGACGCTGGCCCTCGGGCTGTTCTTCGCCGGCGCCGGCGCCCTCTACCCGTTCATCGCGCCGGTGCTCGGCTGGATCGGGACGTACGTGACCGGCTCCGACACCTCGGCCAACATCCTGTTCTCCGGGTTGCAGTCGAGCGTCGGCCAGCAGATCGGCGCGGGGAGCCATCTGGGCGTCGAGGACATGCGGGCCCTGCTCGTCGGCTCGAACGCCGCCGGCGGTGTCGTCGGCAAGATGATCTCCCCGCAATCGCTCACCATCGCCGCGACCGCCATCGGCATCGCGGGCTCCGAGTCGATCATCCTGCGGCGCATCATCGGCTGGAGCTTCGTGCTCCTCGCCCTGCTCTGCCTGCTGTCAGGCCTCATGTCGACCCCCATCCTCAGCGGACTCCTCCCCTGATCGAAAGGCACACCATGACCGCTGCACCACACGTCGCCATCTTCGCGACCTGCATCGCCGACACCATGAAACCCTCGATCCCGGTCGCCACCGTGCACCTGCTCGAGCGGCTCGGCTGCCGGGTTTCCTACCCGGATCGTCAGACCTGCTGCGGGCAGATCATGACCAACACCGGCTACTTCGACGAGGCCATCCCGACGGTCCGCAACTACGTGGAGAGCTTCGGCGACTACGACTACATCGTCGGGCCGTCCGGCTCGTGCGTCGGCTCCGTCCGGCACCAGCACGAGATGCTGGCGCGCGAGGCGGGCGACGAGGGTCTCGCGAAGGAGGCCGCCGCCGTCGCCGGGCGCACCTACGAGCTCTCGGAGTTCATCGTGGACGTCCTCGGGCTCACCGACGTCGGTGCGTACTTCCCGCACCGCGTCACCTACCACCCGACCTGCCACTCGGTGCGCGTCGCCCACGTCGGGGACCGGCCGATCCGGCTCCTCACCGCGGTGAAGGGCATCGAGTACGTCGAGCTGCCGAAGTCCGAGCAGTGCTGCGGCTTCGGGGGCACGTTCTCGATCAAGAACCCCGACGTCTCGATCGCGATGGCGACCGACAAGGCGGCCAACGTGAAGTCGACGAACGCCGAGTACCTGGTCATGGGTGACTACGCCTGCCTGATGAACGTGGGGGGCATCCTGCACCGCGAGGGCTCCCCCATCAAGACGATCCACCTCGCCGAGATCCTCGAGCACACCGAGAAGGAGCAGTGATGACCGACACGACCACCCGACGGACCCCCGAGCCGGGGACGTGGACCGACAAGCCCTTCCCGCTCGCCGTCAAGCCGGCCCTGGCGAACACCCAGCAGCGCGACAACCTGCGGCACGCGACGACGACGATCCGTGAGAAGCGAGCCGTGCGGGCGTCCGAGGTGCCGAACTGGGAAGAGCTGCGGACCGCCGCCGAGCACATCAAGGACCGGGTGGGCCGCCACCTGGACACCTACCTCGTCCAGGCCGAAGAAGCGATGAAGGCCGCCGGCATCACCGTGCATTGGGCGAGGAACGGCGACGAGGCCAACCGGATCGTGGCGTCCATCGCCACGCAGAAGGGCGTCGACGAGGTCGTGAAGATCAAGTCGATGGTGACGCAGGAGACCGAACTCAACGAGTACCTGGAGTCCCAGGGCATCGCGGCCTGGGAGACCGACCTCGCCGAGCTGATCGTCCAGTTGGGCCACGATCTGCCCAGCCACATCCTCGTCCCGGCGATCCACCGCAACCGCGACGAGGTGCAGCACATCTTCACCGAGGAGATGGGCCGCTACGGCACGCCCGCGCCGGAGGGCATCTCGAACAACCCGGCCGAGCTCACGAACGCCGCGCGGGGGCACCTGCGCGAGAAGTTCCTGCGGGCGAAGATGGCCGTCTCGGGCGGCAACTTCATCGTCGCCGAGACGGGCACGCTGGTCATCGTCGAGTCCGAGGGCAACGGGCGCATGTGCCTGACGCTGCCCGAGACGCTCGTGTCGGTGGTCGGCATCGAGAAGATCCTGCCGACGATCGAGGATCTCGAGGTCTTCCTCAAGCTGCTGCCGCGTTCGTCCACCGGCGAGCGGATGAACCCGTACACCTCGATGTGGACCGGCGTCACCCCCGGCGACGGCCCGCAGGACCTCCACGTGATCCTGCTCGACAACGGCCGCACCAACGTGCTCGCCGACCCGCAGGGGCGGGCGGCGCTGCGGTGCATCCGCTGCTCGGCCTGCCTGAACATCTGCCCGGTCTACGAGCGCGCCGGCGGCCACGCCTACGGCAACCCGTACCCGGGCCCGATCGGGGCGATCCTCGGGCCGCAGCTGCGCGGCCTTGAGGATCCGAAGGACCGGGCGCTGCCGTTCGCGTCCTCGTTGTGCGGCGCCTGCAACGAGGTGTGCCCGGTGAAGATCCCGTTCACCGACATCCTCGTGCACATGCGCCACAAGGTCGTCGAGTACAAGACGTCCAAGCATCCGACGGGCGAGCAGGCCCTCATGAAGAGCGCCGGCTGGCTGATGGAGCGGGGCAGCCATCTGGCCACCGCCCAGGTGGCGAGCAAGGCCGCCGGCCGGGTGTTCGGCACCCGCTGGATCGGCCCGATGCCCATCCCGCTCGCGTCGCGCTGGCTACGCGCCCGCGACGTGGACGCCCCACCGACCGAGACCTTCCGCATGTGGTGGAAGAAGAACCGCGAAGGAGGCGCGAAGTGAGCGCGCGCGAGGACATCCTGAACCGCATCCGCGAGGCCACGCGCGACGTGACCGAGTCGGATCCCGAGGTCGACGTTCCGATCGAGTGGGTCTACGGGCAACCGCTGGCCACCGAGGACGTCCTGGCCGACTTCGTCGAGAAGGTCGAGGACTACAAGGCCGTCGTGACCCGCTGCCCCGCGGGGAGCCTGCCGGAGACCGTCGCGAAGGCCCTGCATGACTGCGGCGCCGGCAGCGTCGTCGTCCCCGACGGCATCCCGGACGAATGGGTGGCCGCGCTCGAGGCGTCCGGGCTGACCGTCCGGCGTGACGACCCGCCGCTGTCCAGCGCCGAGCTGAACTCGATCGACGCCGTGTTGACGACGTGCGCGGTCGCGATGGCCGACTCCGGCACGGTGGCCCTCGATCACGTCGAGGGCCAGGGACGCCGCGCGCTCAGCCTGGTGCCGGACCGGCACGTCTGCGTCGTCCGGGCCGACCAGGTCGTGAGCGACGTCCCCGAGGGCATCGCGCGGCTGGCGCCGGGCATGCGCGAGGGCCGGGCCGTGACGTGGCTGTCGGGCGGATCGGCGACGAGCGACATCGAGCTCAGCCGCGTCGAAGGCGTCCATGGGCCGCGGCACCTGACGGTCGTCCTGGTGGAGGGGTGACCCTTCGCCTCTGACCGGGCACCACACCCGAGCGGACGCCGAGCGTCCGACCAGCACCGGTGGCGTGGGGATCGAGCGTGATCCCCACGCCACCGGCGCGTCCGGGGGCGGGCACGGTAGCCTGCACCGGGTGAGCGATGTGACCCTCGTGCCCGTGTCCCCCGAGATGAAGCCGACGTTCGTCTCTCAGATCCAGGAGGCCTTTCAGGTCAGCTTCGAGGACCTCAACGGCCCGTGGTCGCAGAAGATCCTTCCGGCCGAGGACGTCGAGCAGTCCTTCGCCGCTCCGGGCGCCGAAGCGTACTTCGCGATGTCGGGCGACGACGTGCTGGGCGGCGCGATCATCACGGCGGAGCCGGGCGGCGAGCGCGGCGAGCTGGCCCTGCTGTACGTGAAGGTCGGGTCCCAGGGCACGGGCACGGGCCGCGCGATCTGGGAGGGCCTGGAGGCCATGCACCCCGAGGTCTCCGTCTGGGAGACCACCACGCCGTACCACGAGAAGCGCGACATCCACTTCTACGTGAACAAGCTGGGCTTTCACATCGTCGAGTTCTTCCACCAGGGGCACCGTGACCCGCACCAGCACGGCGACCAGGTCGGCGGCATGCCCGCCGACGTGAGTTCGGAACTCTTCCGCTTCGAGAAGCGCCGCCGCTGACCCGTGTGTGCGTTTCTACCTGACCTACTCCACACTCTGATGTGGAGAACGTCAGGTAGAAACGCACACGGGGCGGGGGTCGGCAACCCGCGGCAAGAGACTTGATGCTTCAACTATCCGGGCGTAGCTTGTGGCCATGACCGATGGACGAACGACGCACGCGACGGCGTCCATCGGGCATGTCAGCTCCCGGGTCCTGGCCGCCGGCGATCGCGCGCTCTTCCGGCCCCTGGCCGGGACGCGCCGCCGTCACGTGGACTTCCTCCGCGTCGACAGCACCCTTTGTCATGCCTGACGAAAGCCGCCCCGCAGAAGCCGGTGTGCTCGTCACCTCCCGTCTCCCCTGCGTTGCGCGGGCCAACTCGGCCGCACGACCGCGCAGACCTTCCTCGTCGGCGCCCAGGAACCATCCGCAACCCCCGAACCACCGGACGCCCGCGGCGTCCCTTCAGGAGACTCCCATGAGTACCCCCACCGCTGTGAACGACCCCGTCGCCGCTCCCGGCTCCCCCAAGCGCCCCCGCGGGCTGCTGGGGGCCGTCGCCGGCAGCACGATGGAGGTCTTCGACTTCACCATCTACAACACGTTCGCCCCGTTCTTCGCGGCGGCGTTCTTCGTCGCGTCGCCGGGCAACACGACCGGCGCGTTCCTGCAGTCGCTGGCCGTGCTCGCGGTGGGCTTCATCGCGCGTCCGCTGGGCAGCCTGTTGTTCGGGCACATCTCCGACACCCGCGGACGCCGCGTCTCCCTCTACCTCACCTCGCTCACCGCGCTGCTCGGCACCCTGCTGATCGCGCTGTCGCCGACGCACGACACGATCGGGATCGGGGCGGCGATCGTCCTGGTCAGCGCCCGGATCATCCAGGGCCTGGCCCACGGCGGCGAGCAGCCGGCGGCCGGCGCGTACGTCGCCGAGGTCGCCACCCCGCGCACCCGCGGCGCCTGGTCGGCCTGGGTGTACATGTCGATCATGGCCGGCGGCGCCCTCGCGACGCTGCTCGGCGCGCTCTTGTCGAGCACCGTCGGCGCGGAGGCGCTGCGCGCCTGGGCGTGGCGCGTCCCGTTCTTCGTCGGCGCGCTCGGCAGCGTCGTCGCCCTGTACCTGGTGTGGCGCCTGCACGAGACCGAGGTCTTCACCGAGACGTCCGCGAACGTCGACAAGCCGTCGGTCTGGGCGGAGATGTGGGCCGCCCGGCGTCCGGCGTTGCAGATCATCGGGCTGACCATCGGCCTCACGATCGCGTTCCAGAACTGGGCCGCGATCGGCGGCTACCACATCGCGGTCTTCCACTCGAACCCGGCGCAGGTGCTCTGGGTCGGCGTCGTCAGCCAGGTGCTCGCCATCGGCGCGTTGCCCCTGTGGGGACGCCTCTCCGACCGCATCGGACGCAAGCCCGTCACCCTCATCGGCTTCGTCGGCCTCGCGCTCACGACCTACCCGTTCATGGCGTTCCTCGACGGCTCGTGGCAGCGGATGGCGCTCACCATGGTCGTGTCGTTCCTGCTGCTGTCCGCCCCGCTCTCGATCGCGCCGGCCCTCATGGCCGAGCTCGTGCCCACCAGCATCCGGACGATCGGCGTCGGCTTCTCCTACGCCCTCGCGACCGCGGTGTTCGGCGGCACCGTCCCGTTCCTGCAGACGTGGATCTCGTCCACCTGGGGCCCGCAGGACTTCGGCCTCTACGTCACCGCCGCCCTGGTCGTGTCGATCGTGGTGGCGCTCCGCATCCCCGAGACTCGGGGCAAGGATCTCGCCGCCGACGCGACGACGGCGTCCGATCGCACGCTCACGCCGGCCGCCCACGCCACGAAGGAGAACTGATGCCCGCCCACGATCACCTGAAGGCCGAGGCCGGCGCGAACGGCGAGTTCAAGCGGCAGGGCAACGCGTTCACGACGCCGTTCGGGGACGCCCCCGGCGAGCTGCCCGTCGAGGCCGGCCGCTACCGGCTCATCGTCGGCAAGCTGTGCCCATGGGCGCACCGGCAACTCATCGTGCGCGAGCTGCTGGGCCTCACGGACGCCATCAGCGTCGGCGTCGTCGACCCGATCCGCGGCGAGAACGGCTGGGAGTTCACCCTCGACCCGGGCGGCGTCGACCCGGTGCTCGGCATCCACGAGCTCCGCGAGGCGTACCTCGCCGCCGACCCGGGCTACGACCGGCGTCCGACCGTGCCGGCCGTCGTCGACCTGACGACGGGGGCGGTCGTCCAGAACGACTACCACCGGCTGACCCACTACTGGGAGACCGCCTGGGCGCCCCTGCACGCGCCCGGCGCGCCCGACCTCTACCCGGCCGGGCTGCGCGACCAGATCGACGAGATCTCCGCGTTCGTGTTCGAGCGCGTCAACAACGGCGTCTACCGGTGCGGCTTCGCCCGGACGCAGGAGGCGTACGAGGACGCCTACGACGTCCTGTTCGAGGCCCTCGACACGCTCGAGGTCCGCCTCGGACGCTCCCGCTTCCTCGTCGGCAACCAGGTCACGGACGCCGACGTGCGGCTCTGGGTGACCCTCGTCCGGTTCGACGCGGCCTATCACGGCGCGTTCCACTGCAACCGGCAGCGGCTCACCGAGTTCCCGAACCTGTGGGCCTACGCCCGCGAGCTCTACGCGCTGCCCGGGTTCGGCTCGACGACCGACTTCGACCACATCAAGCGCCACTATTACTCGATCCCGGTGGTGCGGTCGCAGTTCGGCATCGTCCCCAAGGGCCCCGACGAGGGCGCCTGGCGCGCGCCCACCGACCGCGCGGCCCGCTTCGGCGACGAGCCGCTGTTCCACGAGAAGACGGACGCCGCCGGCGTCCGCAGGCAGGAGGAAGCAGAAGCATGAGCAAGATCAGCGAGATGACCCGCGAGTCGGGCAGCCGGGGCAACTTCCAGCGGCAGTCCAACTCGTTCACGACGCCGTTCGGCGACGGCCCGGGCGAGCTGCCCGTCGAGGCGGGCCGCTACCGGCTCATCGCGGGCGCGATCTGCCCGTGGGCGCACCGGCAGGTGATCGTCCGGGAGCTGCTGGGCCTCACGGACGCGATCTCGCTGGGCTGGGTCGACCCGGTCCGCACCGAGAACGGCTGGCGGTTCGCGCTCGACCCCGACGGCCGCGACCCGGTGCTCGGCATCGAGTACCTCATCGAGGCCTACCGGGCGGCCGACCCCGACTACGACAAGCGCGGCACGATCCCGGCCGTCGTCGACGTGACGACGGGGGCGGTTGTCCAGAACGACTACCACCGGCTCACCAACTACTGGGAGACCGCGTGGAAGCCGTTCCACGCCGCCGACGCCCCCGACCTCTACCCGCTCGAGCTGCGCGACGACATCGACGCGTTCAACGCCCGCCTGTTCGACGAGGTCAACAACGGCGTCTACAAGTGCGGCTTCGCGGTCTCCCAGCAGGCCTACTCCGACGCCTACGACACCCTGTTCGCGGCGCTTGACCGGCTCGAGGAGCGGCTGGCGTCCCGCCGGTTCCTGTTCGGGGACTTCATCACCGACTCCGACGTCCGGCTGTACGTGACGCTCGCCCGCTTCGACGCCGCCTACTACGGGGGGTTCAAGGCGAACCGGCAGCGGCTGGTCGACTTCGAGCACCTGTGGGCCTACGCGCGCGACCTGTACCAGACGCCCGGCTTCGGCTCGACGACCGACTTCGACGGCATCAAGCGCGGCTATTTCGGGTCGCCGGGCGTGACGTCGGTGAACGGGATCGTCCCCAAGGGTCCGGACACCTCCGGCTGGGACGCCCCGCACGGCCGCGAGCGGCTGTCGGGGACGTCCGAGAAGTTCCGTCGCTGAGGCGTCCGGCATGAGGCTGTGGTCGCTGCACCCGAAGCACCTCGATCGCCAGGGGCTCACCGCCTGCTGGCGCGAGGCGCTGCTCGCGCAGGCCGTGCTCGCCGGACGCACCCGCGGCTACACCCGGCACCCACAGCTCGACCGGTTCCGGGCGGCCCCCGATCCCCTGGACGCCGTCGGCGCCTACCTGCGCGGGGTGCAGCGGGAGGCGTCCGGGCGGGGGTACCGGTTCGACGCGGCCCGCATCGACCGTCCGGACGCCGCCGCCTCGCTCACCGTCACCGACGGCCAGCTCGCGTTCGAGCGGGCGCACCTGGCGGCCAAGCTGGCGTCCCGCAGCCCGGACGACCTCGTTCGGCTTCCCGGCGTCGCCGAGCCGCACCCGCTGTTTCGCCTGGTCGACGGCCCCGTCGAACCGTGGGAGCGTCCCGCGGGCTGAGCGAGGACGGTCCGGTGCGGGTGTCGGCCCGACAGGCCCGGTCCGCGGCGGTGGCGGGCTGCCGGGGCCTCCCGGGTGGCCGTAGGCTGACCCCATGAGCACGGTCGAATCGGTCGCGGCGCGCCTACGCGCGGACGCGGCGTCCGGCGTGCTCGCCTCCGTGTGCGAACCGCTCGGCGTCGACCTGCTCGTCCTGTTCGGCAGCGCCCGCGAGACTCCGGGGAGCGCCCACGACGTCGATGTCGCCTACAGCGGTGTCCGCTACGGCGAGGCCGATCACCTCGCCGTCGTCAACGCTCTCGAGGAGCGCTACGGCGACCAGTTCGACGTGCTCGCCCTCGACCGCGCCGGCATCGTGGCCCGCTTCGAGGCGCTCGCCCGTGGGGACGTCCTCGTCGAACTCACCCCCGGCAAGTTCGCCCGGCGGCAGATGGCGGCGATGGGTGAGTTCTACGACACGCAACACCTCCGCGACCTCGCGCTGCGGGTGATGTCCGAATGAGCCCCCGCGACTACGCCGCAGGAGTGGTGACGGAGCGCCTCCTGATGATGCGGCAGCGTCTGTCCGATCTGGCCGAGGTGGGCGAGATCACCCCCGAACGGCTGGCGTCCGACCGGCTGCTGCGCCACGCGGTCGAACGCATCCTGACGCAACTCGTCACGTTGGCGACCGACATCAACGCGCACGTGGCCGCGACCGTCGCGTCGGTCCCGGCGGCCGACCTCCGAACGGCCCTGAGTGCGATCGCCCGGGCCGGGGTGATCTCCGAGTCCCTGGCGACGGCCCTCCGTCCGAGCATCGGCCTGCGTAACGTGCTTGTGCACGAATACCTCGAGATCGATCTGCGCCAGGTCGCTGCCGCAGCCGCTGAGGCCGCGCGCGACTACGCCGCCTACGTGCGGGACGTGTCGGCCTGGGCCCGTTCCGGGCCCGAGACGCACTGAGGCGACCGGGCTCCGCTACCGCGGCAGCTCGCAGGACGCCGTCCCGCCGGGCAGCTCGTGCCGGTGCGCGGCGACCCACGCGTAGACGGGGCGGGCCACCCAGGCGAGCGGCGGGCGTCCGATCAGCCACCCGGCGGCGCGCCAGCCGCCCGGGCAGGTCGCGAGGGCGGCGGCGACGGCGTCCGCGCCCCACCGGACGCCCGCGGCGTCCACGAACGGCACCTCCCGGCGCGCCCGCTCGGCGTCCACGCCGAAGCCGGCCAGCGCGGCGTCCGTCATCGGGCGAATCTCGCATCCGGGACGCCGCCGGCGCAGGAACTCCGCGCTACGCGTGCAAAACCCGCAGTCAGAGTCATACAGCAGGACGCCGCCGGCCGCCGGCGTGCTGCTCGCGGCGTCCGGATCGGGCCTCACCGCGGCCTCACCGGGCCGTGGCGAGGATCTGGTCGACGACGGTCCGCAGCGCGGTGACGGCCTCGGTCGTGCTCGGATCGGACGACCCGACGATCGCCTCGCTGGAGTCCTCGGCGTAGGCCACGACGGCGCCCTTCCGGACGAGCAGGTACGCCGTCCCGCCCGGACGCGCGCCCCACGTCCCCGACGCGTTCGTCTCCAGCGTGGAGTCGACGCGCAGCCCGACGCCCTGCTCGGTGCGGGTCTCCTGGGCGGCGTTCGCGTAGCGATGCTCGGCGTCGGTGGCGTTCGTGGCGACCGGGCAGGCGCGCGTGGCGTCCGAGACGCGGCCGACGAACCGCTCAGCGGACGCCGCGTCCGCGAACACCAGCACCCCCTCGGTCTGCACCGACTCGGGGCCCTCCGCGAACAGGAAGCGGCTGGCCGTCACGCCCTCGGGCGAGATCGGGTCGTCGCATCGCGCGAACTCGGGCAGGGCGGGCAGGGTCTCGTAGCCGTCCGCGGCGGCGTGCGGCAGCGCGAGCCCGGCGGGCAGCGTCCCGGTGTTCGCGGGCCGCGCGGGGGTCGGCGTGGGCGTCTGGGTGGGTGTCGGCGTCGGCGTCCGGGTGGGGGTGGGCGTGGGCGTCCGCGTGGGGGTCCGGGTGGTCTCGGGGGCGCGGGTGGGCGTCGGGCTGGCCGCCGGCATCGAGGGCGCCGGCGTGACCGTCGTGGGGCTCTCGACCGGGCTCGGCATCGCCGTCGGGGACGCCGCTGGCGCACAGCCGGACGCCACGAGCGCCGCCAGGACGGACGCCGCCGCGACCGCCGCCCGAGGCGTCCGATGTGTCCGAGATGTCCGAGATGCCTGGCGCGGGGCGCGATCTGAGGCGCGACGGGCGTCGCGCTCGCTGCTCGAACGGACGCCGCGACGGAGCGCGCCTCCGCGGCTCGACGGCGTGGTCAGCATGGTCATCCGCCCCCTTTCAAGGCCCTTCGGGACACGACTGTAACCCGCCGGGCGTCCGGTTCGGTGGTCACGAACCCTCGCCTGGGCGTAGGTTCGGGCCCGTTCTCCGGCGAAAGGACCCCCATGAGCCAGTCCCCCACCCAGCCCGTTTTCGACGGGATGGGCGCGATCGTGGGCCCCGACGGGTGCGGCTTCCGCGTCTGGGCGCCGCACGCGTCCGCCGTGTCGGTCGTCGGCGATTTCAACGCTTGGGCGGCGGACGCCGACCCGCTCGCCGGCGAGGGCAACGGGTACTGGTACGGCTACGTGTCGGGAGCGGGCGTCGGGCACGCCTACCGGTACTCGCTGACCCACGGCGACGAGACGTTCACCCGCGTCGACCCGTACGCGCTGGAGGTGACGAACTCCGTCGGCAACGGCGTGATCTGCGACGCCGACGGCTTCGACTGGGAGGGCGACCAGGCCCACTGCCCGCCCCACCACGAGCTCGTCATCTACGAGTTGCACATCGGCACGTTCGCGCCCGACCTGGGCGTCGGCGACTTCGCGGACGCCGTCGGCAAGCTCGACTACCTCAAGGAGCTCGGCGTCAACGCGATCGAGATCATGCCGATCTCCGAGTTCGCCGGCGACCTGTCGTGGGGCTACAACCCGGCGCACATCTTCGCCGTCGAGAGCGCCTACGGCGGCCCGGACGCCTTCAAGACCCTGGTGAAGGAGGCTCACCGACGCGGCATCGCCGTGATTCAGGACGTGGTCTACAACCACTTCGGCCCCTCCGACCTCAACCTGTGGCGGTTCGACGGCTGGAGCGAGAACGACAAGGGCGGCATCTATTTCTACAACGATGAGCGCAGCGCCACGCCCTGGGGCGATACGCGTCCCGACTACGGCCGCGAGGAGGTGCGGCGGTTCATCCGCGACAACGCGCTGTTGTGGCTCCGGGAGTACCACGTCGACGGCCTGCGCCTCGACATGACGCCCTACATGCGCAGCGTCGACGGCAACGGGTTCGGCCTGGAGGAGGGGATGTCCCTCATGCGCTGGATCACCGACTCGGTGCGCGAGGAGTTCCCTGGACGCATCGTCATCGCCGAGGACCTGCACGGCCACGACCGCATGACCGGGCAGGCGTCCGATGCGGCGGGCTTCCACGCCCAGTGGGACGCCGCGTTCGTCCACCCGGTGCGCGCGGCGATCATCGTCGCCGACGACGACCAGCGGTCGATGGGGTCGGTGGCGGACGCCGTCCGGCATGCGTTCAACGGCGACGCCCTGCAGCGGGTGATCTACACCGAGAGCCACGACGAGGTCGCCAACGGGTCGGCGCGCGTCCCGCACGAGATCGACGCGGCCGACGAGACGGGCTGGTGGGCGCAGAAGCGCTCGACGCTCGGCGGCGGGCTCGTGATGACGGCCCCCGGCGTCCCGATGATCTTTCAGGGCCAAGAGGCGCTCGAGGGCGGCTGGTTCTCCGACGACGACCCGCTCGACTGGCTGCGCGCCGACGACTTCCACGGCATCGCGCGCCTGTACCAGGACCTCATCGACCTGCGCCTGAACCGCGGCGGCGTCACGCGGGGGCTCACCGGCTCGGGGCTCAACGTCTTCCATGTCGACGAGGACGCCAAGGTCATCGCCTTTCAGCGCTGGGCCGAGCACGGGCCGGGCGACGACGTGGTCGTCGTCGCCAACTTCCATCGGGACGCCCGCGAGCGCTACCGCATCGGCTGGCCCGCCGGCGGCCTGTGGAAGCTCCGGTTCAACAGCGACGCGTCCGCCTACAGCGCGGCGTTCGGCGACTTCCCGACGTTCGACGTCGAGCCCTTCACCGAAGAGGAGGACGGGCTCGCCTTCCACACCGACCTCAGCATCGGCCCTTACAGCCTGCTGATCTACTCTCAGGACGCCTGAGCGCGGCGCGGCTC
>NZ_JBDHZL010000068.1:0-14087 GCF_039811905.1 Nigerium sp.
CGAAACGCTGCAGGTGTTTCTGTCGCGCTGCAGGTGTTCCCGGAACGCCGGGCTGAGACCGGAACGCTGCCTTACGTAAGGCAGCGTTCTCGCCGACGTCAGGCGTAGCGGAAACGCTGCGAGTCTTTCGCGGAACGCTGCCGGCGTTTCAGGAACGCTGCAGGCGTTTCGCATGGACGCCGCGCGTCACCGACCCGCCACCCCCGCGCGGGATGTGCCCAGCGGTCAGGAGATCTTGATCCCGAAGATTTTCCGGTCATAGGACGCCACCACGATCATGTTGTTATAGATCGCCGGGGACGCCTCGGTGTTCTTGCCGAGGCTGACGGTGTCGAGATCCTCGCCCGTCTGCGGGTCGAACAGATGCATGATGCCGGCCGAGTCGGTGAGGATGCCGTACTGCCTCCCGTCGGACCCCTGGAACAGCGTCGGCGAACTCCACGAGTAGTTCGTGAGGTGCCGGCGCCAGATGACCTGGCCGTTCTTCTTGTCGAGCGCGATCAGGTCGCCCTCGCGCGGGGCGGTGGTGCGGGCGACGTTGAAGATCACCATGTCCGACAGCGAGCCCTGCCCGATCGCCGGCGTCCCGAGGACGCCTCCGTTGACGGCCGCGTCGTAGTAGGCGGGGATGTCGTACTGCCACAGTTGCTTGCCGGTCATCGCGTCGAGCTTGCGGATGTTCGTGATGCGCTCCCCGCCGGTCGCGCCGCGGTTGTCGACCTCGTTGCCCGTGTAGAGGAACACGCCCGAACTTGTGGCCTCCAGCACCAGCGACGAATCCACATCGTCGCCGGTGTTGCGCATCCAGAGCACCTGCATGGTCGTCGCGTCCCAGCAGAAGACGTTGCCGTCGTTGTCGGCGGCGAACATGAGGTTGCGGTACGCCACGGCCGAGTTCTCGATGCCGTGCTTCTTCGACTTCGGGCCCGCGTACTCCATCTTCACGACCTCGGGTTTGACCCCCACCTTCTTGGCCGCCGGGTCGAACGACGAGTTCAGCTTCACCTTGTAGACCAGCCCGTTCTCGGCGGGCTCGAAGGCCGTGTCGGTCTGCCGGTTCACCAGCGCGGAGGAGTCGAAGGCTCCCCAATCCGGACGCGGCGCGCTCGGATCGAGGCCCGGGATGCCCCAGACCTCCTTGTTCTGGATCAGGTCGAACACCCGCCAGCGCCACGGGCCGATCGTGCCGTTGCGGTCGTTGAGCCCCTGCCCGGAGTACAGCAGCGGATAGCCGCGCGGGTCGATCGAGCCGGTGCCCTTGAAGCCGAACTTCGCATCGATCGGCTCTTTCGTCGCCTTGCCGGACGCCAGGTCGAGCCGGTAGATCTTGCCCTCGAACGTCGGATAGATCACCTCGACGAAGTTCGGGTCGTTCGCGAACTCGGCCGGCAGACCCATAGCGGCGCGGGTGGCGTCCGGCCATTTCACGAGCAGGGGCTGGCCGGTCCAGCCGGCGCCCGGCCAGTAGGAGCCCTCGCCGCGGATCTCGCCGGTCGGCTGCTCCCAGACGATGTTGAGCTTCTTCTCCTTGATGTCCGCCGTGCCGTACGCGCCGCCGCTGCGGTAGTTGTTGCCCCGGAACACCAGGACGCCCGGCACGTCGGTGTACGTCGCCGGGTCGCCGAACGCGACCTGCTCGCGCGGCTCGTACTGCTCGATCACCTTGTCGTCGGCGTTGATGACCCGCCACCAGAAATCGCCCGGCTCGTCGGTCATGGGGCGCTGGTAGCGCCCGTCGCCCAGCACGGTCGCGGGCACGAAGCCCGGCATCGAGTTCAGCGGGATGCTCAACTTGGCCGGATCGGTCTCCCGGGACGCCGCCGGCGTCTCCGCCGACGCCGGCGGGTTCGCCCGCTCGCCCGTGCGCACCGTGTCCGTCGCGCACGCTGCCAGGGGGACCAGCATCCCCCCGCAGATCAGCGCGGCGACGACCGCGCGATGGCGGCGATGGCGGCGTCCGTGGCTCATGCGGGGCTCCTCCGGGGTCGGAATCAACGAAAGTCTAGGGCCTGACCACGGGGGCATCCGCGGGGCCGGCGGCGGGTCGCGTCACGTGCCGCCCTCGGCGGCGACCGCGTCGGCGGCCCGGTGCGCGGACGCCTCGTCGAGATAGCGCCCCAGCCGCGGCGCCGGGACGCCGCCCTCCAGCGTGAACACCAGCGGGTGCCCGGCGGGGATGTTCAGGTTCTCGGTCTCCGCTTCGCCGAGCCCGAAGACGAGGTGGCAGAGCGCGCGCAGCGAGTTGCCGTGGGCGATGACGACGACGGTCTCGCCGGTGCGGGCCAGGTGCGGCGCGAGGACGTCCTCCCACAGCGGCCGCACCCGCTCGATGACGTCGGCGAGGGCCTCGCCCGACCCCGGGACGATCGGGCCGTGGTCGGCCACCGGCGGCGGGTTCACCCAGGTCGCGATCTGGGCCGGGGACGCCGCCGGCGGCCGTCCGTCGATCGTGCGGCGCCAGGTGAAGAAGGCGTCCTCGCCGTAGGTTTCGCGGGCGTCCGCCTTGGCCATGCCCGTGAGACACCCGTAGTCGCGCTCGCAGAGCCGCCAGGTGACGGCCGCGTGGGCGGGCGGCAGGCCCAGGCCCTCGCAGAAGAGCTCGGTGGTGCGCAGGGCGCGCCGCATCGGGCTGGTCAGGACGACCGTGGGCAGGATGCCCGCCGCCCGGCACAGGCCCGCGGCGACCGCCAACTGGGCCGCGCCGGCGTCGGTGAGGCCGGCGTCCAACAGGCCGGTGAAGACCTGCGACGCGTTGAACGTGCTCTCGCCGTGGCGCAGCAGGACGACGGTCGGCGTCCTCGTGGCGGTCATTCCCGCAGCGTACCGATCACGCGACGAGCGCGGGCCTCCGGACGCCGTCCGGCGTGCGGCCGGCCGGCTCGGTCGGGCTCGGCCAGGGCACCCGGACCCACGGGCTCCGCGGGTCGGCGAGCAGCCTCCGGACGATCTGGCCGGTGACGAGCGAGTCGAGTTCCGCCTCGGCGAACGCGCGCTGGCCGCGCGCCAGGGCATGCCCGAAGGACGGCCACGACCGGTGCAGACTCGTGAGCGCGAGGCACGGCTCGGCCATCAGGGCGAGCGCCTCGTCGCGCGCCAGGTAACCGACGCCCGCGGACGCCGCGGCCGCGTGCAGCGCCAGGGCGGACAGGTAGGTGGCTCGATCGGAGTCCGCGACCGGGGCCGGCGAGCCCCCGCGGCCGGCGGCGGCTGTCCAGGCCTGCGCGAGCAGGTCGGTCACGACGATCTCGGCGCTCGCGGCGTCCGTGATCGCGAGGTCGCGGGCCAACGGCCAGCGCCACCAGTCCGCGCGGCCCGGCAGAGTGAGGGTTTGCAGCGCGGACGCCTCGCGCCCGTCACGCGCGGCGGCGTGCAGCTCGAGCGCGAAGCGCTCGCGGAACGGCGCGGTGAGCGCCACGGCGAACCGGACGCCCGCCGGCGTGCGGAACAGCTCCAGCTCCACGTCAGCCTGCGCGGCGGCCGCAGCGTGGAGACGCGCGGCCGCTGCGCGGGTGGCCGCCCGCCGCCGGTCCACGGCGCCGAAGCTGACCAGGTTGGCGAGGGCGGTGAGGGTGGGCATCGTTTCCTCCTGGGATCCGATCGGCTGCATCGAGCCTCTCGCACCCGGACGCCGCCGCACCAGCGACCGTGGGACGGTTCTGGGGCAGCCCTCAGTCGTAGTCGTGTCGACTTTCGGTCATCCGGCAGGCGAGGAGCCGGCGGCGAGGGCCTCGGCGTCCAGGCGCTGCTCCATGAGGACGATCTGATAGGGGTTCCATGTGGAGAGCGTGTAGCGCAGCACGAGGTCCGGGCCGTCCAGCCGGGTGTCGAACAGGTAGGGCGCGTAGGCGCCGCCCGTGGCGTCCCGCTGGCCGCGGAAGATGCGGTCGCCGACCGGCTCGGACGCCTCCAGCGTCGCCCGGATGAATCGCGACGACGGGTCGTCGAACGACATGCCGCGCGCGATCCAGTCGAAGAGGGCGATGCGCGGCGACCAGGGCCCCCACGGCGTCTCGGACGTCCGCAGGGTCACCGCCGGGCCGACCGGATCCTCCGGGCCCGACATCGCGAGCAGCACGTACCGGCCGATCTCGGGCACCCAGCGCACCGACAGCTCGCCGAGGGCGCCGGGCAGCAGGGGCCGGGCGTCCGACTCGCGCGGCGTCCACACCGGACGCCCGCCGCGCAACCCCGCGTAGAACCGCAGCCCGAGGCGTCCGGGGGAGAAGCAGGGGCGCCCGAGCAGGGGGGCGGCGTCCGGGTCGAGCACGGCGAGAAAGAGGTCGTCGGCGCGGTAGGCTCCGCACCCCCACAGCGCGAGGATCTGCTTGTCAGAGGGCTCTTCGGACGCCTCGCTCAGCCCCAGCCCGGCCGCCGGAACCCAGCCGCACGAGATGTTCACGAGCCGGTGGCTGGAGACCGTCGTCAGCGTCTCGAACCGCAGCGGACGCCGCGACCGCCCGCTGAGCCGCGGCTCGCCCACCGCCCGCGCCAGCACCGAGCGGCCCATCACCTGGTGGTGCATGAAGTGATTCGACGTCGCGAACAGGAACCAGCGCCCGCCGAACTCGAAGGCGTCCAGCGGGACGTCGTACTCGCGCATCGTCGCCCCGCCCCCCTCGAGCCGCAGCGGCGCGCCGTGAAACTCGAAGCCGGGCGCGCCCGGCACCGGACCGTCGGGGGAGATCGCCGCGATCGAATCCCGCGTGGCGAGCAGCGGCGAGCGCCAGTGCGTGTCGCCGCACAGCAGATAGGACGCCCCGCCGCGCTCCACGCGGACGCCCAGGTCCGTCCCGAGCACCCCGCTGCGGGACGCCGACGAGCTGAGCGTGACCCGCCCGCGCACGGACGGCTGCGTGTCGATGTCGCCCGTGATCTGCGCGACCTTCACCGAGGGACGCGACGCGGCCCGGGCGGGCTCGCGGTCGTCGAAGCGCAGGCACGCGGCGCGCATCCACCGGACGCCCCCGTCGTAGCGCTGCCGATGCCACTGAAACAGGCTCGTGCCCTCCTGGACGAGCGCCTGCAGCCAGCCATCCAGCCGGGACGCCGTCAGCGACACCGCCGCGACCCCCTGCAGCCCGCACTCGACGCGCTCGATGCGCTCGAACCGCGGGGCGCCGCGCCCCGCGCGGTGCACGTCGAAGCCGGAGCCGCGCGGCACCGCGACGAACAGCTCCCCGCGGGACGCCGCGACGCTCGCCGGCCCGTCGCCCGGCCCGGCGACGACCGCGCGCCGCCGCCAGGAACCGCGGGCGTGCGTGAGCCAGACGACGCCGTCGGCGGTGGTGACGACGGCGTCCAGGCGTCCGGGGGTCGCGACGACGTCCACCCCGGACGCCTCCGCGACCGGCAGCGCGCCGGCGTCGCGCCAGCCGCGGGCGTCCGGACGGCCGAGCCGGTTGCCCCAGCGCAGGTGCCGGACGCCGCCGTCGGAGGCGACGAGGGCGTCCAGGCCGCCGAGATGCGCGGCGAGCGCGACGGCGTCCGCGGGCGGGGCCAGAACGCCGGCGCGCTCCCACGGCCGGTCGAGGCGTGGGTTCGGGTCGCGCCAGTGATGCACCACGCCGTCGGGCTCGATGCTGAGCGCCTCGAGGTTGCCCGGCCACCAGCGCGTGCCGGGGCGCTGCGCGAGGCACGCGGGCTGCAGCGTCTCGGAGGAGGCGATCAGGCCGCGGCGCCAGTTCTCGTCGGGACGGTGCTGGTCGCGGCTGTACGGGTGCAGCGCCATCGCGGCGGGCTCACCCGACGGCCCCGCCTCGCCCGGCACCCCGGAAGACCCGGCCACCGGCGTCCGCACGACGGCGTCCAGGCGGGGGGTGCGGAGCACCGCCCGCACCGGTCCGACGGTGCCGGGAAGCGACGATTGCAGCAGCGATCCGGGCCCGATGAGGGCCGACGTCAGGGGCGGCACGGCGCCCACCGTAGCCGGTCGGGGGGACGCCGCGCTCAGCCGGCTACGATCCCAGCGCCTGGCACTGGAAGTACGCGCCGAGGTAGGTCTTGTTGCCCTTGCCGGTCGGCGCCGGATCGTTGTCGCGGCACTGCAGGCGACCCTTGATGTTGTTGCCGTTGAAGGTCTGCGGCCCGTGGTTGTTCGTGGACTCCAGCTTCTGGATCGTCGCGTTCTCGACGGTCGCGGTGTTGCCGTTCCACAGGTTGATGATGTTGTAGGTGCCGCCCGAGATCAGGATGTTCTCGTAGACGTCGCCCATGATCTCGCCGGTGACCTTCGCGTTCTTCAGCTCCAGCGACGCGTGGTCGCGGATGCTGATCTTGCCGTTCACGGTCACGCCGTCGAGCACGCATTTGGCGTCCTTCGGCACGGTGATGTCGCCGTTCACCGTCTTGCCGTTCACCGGGACGCCGCAGTCGAGCGGCTGAGTGCTCGGCGTGGGCGTCGGCGTGTCGGTGGCCGTCGGCGACGCCGTGGCGGGCGTCGAGCCGCCCTGCGTCGGGGCCGTCGTCGGCGCGGACGCCCCCGGCGTGCACCCGACGACCGCGAGCGTCGCAGCGGCAGCCGCGGCGAACGTCACGATCTTCTTCATGGTTCCCCCTCCTGGCCGCGCCCTGTTGGTCCGCGCGACAAGAACGACGCTAGCAACTGGGGCGGCCAGGCGGGGGAGCGCTCGCCGTCAGAGTGCCTGACGGCCCACGGTGCCCTTGAGACCCTTGAGGTACGCGGCCGACTGGACGCGCTTCAGGTCGGCCTTCGCCTCGACGAGCTGCCCGGCCAGGTCGAGCCGCTCGGACGCCTCGGCGTTCTCGGGCCACCGCATGAACGCGTCGATCGCGCTGATACCGCCTCGTGCCTGCCGGACGTCCTCCGCCTGCTTCGCCGCGAGCCGCGCCGCGTACCAGTCGGACGCCAGGATCGCCTCGGCGGTGAACAGGTCGCGGAACTCGGGCGAGGTGAGTGTCCAGCCCTCCTCGGACGCCCCGGTGGCCATGATCTCCAGCAGGGCCTTCAGCGGCGGGATCGCCATCTCGATGCCCCCGTCGTCGAAGTACGCCTGCGCCACGCGCTTGTGGGTCTTCACGATCGTGGCCATCGACTCGGCGAACTCGTCCAGGTCTTGCAGCTCGGGCCGCAGCATCTCGTCGGTGAACACGACGTCGGGGTGCAGGAACACACGCCCGAAGTAGGTCGTCGCGAACCGCTCGTTCATGCGGTAGCCCAGCCGGCTCGCCAGGACCGTCTCGCCGTGGTGCTCGAAGTCCTCGAGCTTCTCGAGGTAGCCCTCCTTGATGAGGTTGGCCGCGGTCCGCTCGTCGGGGTTCATCCGCGAGAACAGCTCGGGCACCAGCATCGAGATGTCGTGATCGACGCGCACCTTCGGGCCGATGTAGCCGGCCGAGCTCAGCCAGCCGTCGTAGCCGGTGAGGGCGAACGACAACAGGGCCGAGTTCAGGTCGATGATCGGGGGCAGCGCGTTGAACGGCCCCTTCGTCATCGCGCCCTCGGAGCCGGCGCCGGTCGTCGAGGGCGACTTGCCGGTCATGGAGCTGATGAACTCCATGAAGAGCTCCGGCAGCTCCATGTAGTGCAGCGGGTTGTAGGAGCACAGCGGCGGGACGCCCTCCTCGCCCGGGTTGTTGCGGCGTCCGGCGGCGACGACGTCGACCGGCAGCCGCACGTCCTTGCCGGTGGGCACCTGCAGCAGCAGGTGGTTCGAGAGGTCGGCCAGCCCGGTGGCGACGGGGTTCGCGATGTCCGGACGCACCTGCAGGTAGCGCGGGTTCTTCGAGCGCTTGCCGTTGACGATGCGCGGGTTCGCCGAGCACGCGAAGAACGCCGGCGACTCGCCCGCGGTCTCGGCGGCCCTCCTGATCAGGTTGGCCATCGGCTGGGTGAACTCGCTGAACGCCTGGACGTCCTCCATCATCTCCTGCGCGTCGGCGTGCGTCAGCGGCTGGAAGTTCGAGATGAACGTGCCCGGCCGGGCCATGTCCTTCTCGGTCTGCTTGTCGTAGCCGCGATGGATCGCGTCGTCGGGACGCTGGAACAGCAGGTGTTCGCAGTTCTGCACGTACTTGCGCGACGGCCCGTCGGGCGTCGGCGTGACCGTGGACGCCGTGATGTCGTCCTCCGTCTGCACCTTGGACGCCGGCGTGAAGTCCGGACGCAGGCTGAACAGCCGCCAGCTGCCGTCGGCGTCGAACCCGACGCGCAGGAAGTTGACCACGATCGCCTCGCCGTCGAGCCGCAGTGAGTTGCCCTGGCGCCCGTTCATGATCGTGACGCTGAACCGGCTGCGCCAGTCGTCGCCCCACTCCGGCTGGTAGAACCGCTTGACCGTGAACACGAGCTCCTTGATGTGCGAGGGGATCTCGTTGAGGAACTCGTTGTACTCGGGCGTGAACAGGCTGGAGGGCGTCAGCAGCTTGATGACCGAGCCGAAGCTGCGCTCCGGCCCGAGGATGGGGCGGTGGTCCTGCCCGTTGGACGCCGGGTCCGCGAAGCGGTCGGCGTAGTTGCCGTCGATGATCTCGGCGACCCGGTCCATGTCGGCGTCGAAGTCGTTCACGTAGGCGTGGCCGAAGACGAAGGCGTCCAGGATCGACTTGCTGATCTCGCTCTTGCCGCCGCCCGAGACCGTCGCGGGCTTGTGGCAGTGCGTCGCGGTGGCCGAGACGCCGACGAGGTGCCACTGCGTCGGGTCGGACTCGCGGTGCTTCGCGTAGACCCGGTAGCCGTTCGGCAGGTAGTAGGTCGTGCCGGCGAGCAACTTGATCGTGTGGGTGTCACCGTCGGCGTTCCAGGTGATCGTCTGGTTGCGCATGCTGAACGTCGCGCCGCCGGGGACGATCACGGCGTCCGGGTTCGTGCGGTCGGTCGCGTGTCCCTCGGGCTGCAGCTCGAAGCGGTCGGGGTCGCGCTCGACGACCGCGGCGACCGTGTAGCCCGCGGGCGTCCGGTTGTCGGTGAAGCCGGAACCCAGGTTGTACGCCGGGTAGACGATCGCGCCGCCGGCGTGCTCTTCCTCCGCGCAGCCGAGCAGGTTCGCGGAGTAGCCGATCTGGGTCTTGACCTCCTTCTTGCAGTACCCGAAGTAGTTGTCGGCGATGACGGTGACGATGACGCCGCGCTCGTCGCGCGCGCAGATCTTGAACGCCTGGCCGTCGTTGTAGAGCTCGCCCTCGTCGGTCCAGCACTGGCCGTCGCGCTTTTGGCGGTCGGTGGCGTCGTCGACGTGGGGGAGGCCCAGCTCCTTCTTCGTCAGGTGCGTGAGGTGGGGGGCGAGCACGACGCAGCCGCTGTGGCCGGTCCACGAGTCGGGGTGCAGGGAGGCGTCGTTCTCGGGCAACTGCGGGTCGCCGGCGTTGCCGAAGATGCTCTCGACGAAGTCCAGGTTGGCGACCATCCCACCCGGCACGATGAACCGGATCTCCATCGAGCGCTCGGTGGTGACGCCCGGAACCGCGGGCAGGACCGTCGGCCGCAGCAGCAGCGACACGAAGCAGGACGCCGGCTTCTCGTCGTGCGCCGAGTACGGCAGGCGCAGCGCCTCCTCCGGCGGCTGGAACGCCAGCGACAGCAGCTTCGCGAAGACCTCCCGGTCGACGGCGATCTTGTCGTCGGGGATCGGCAGGCCGCCCTCGGCGATGTGGAAGACGCCCTTCGTGGTCCGGCGGTCGTTCGCCGGGTTGTGCAGGACGCCGTTCATCAGCCGGTACGAGCTGAGCAGCTCGGAGCTGAACTCGTCGCCGTCCTTCGGCAGGGAGAGCCCGCGTGCGAGCCCGGCCTGATCGAGGATCAGGGTGCGGCGCGGCAGCTCGGGCTTCACGGACGACCCCTGAAGGTAGGAGTCGAGGAACGCCTGGATGCGCTGGTCGACCGGCGACAGTCGCTCGGCCAGCCGTCGGTTCAACTCGCGCTGGCGCGCGAGAATCGGCTCGACGAGCTCGGCGGTCGCGGCGTTTTCGACGTCGTCCGCCAGGGGCTGGCCGAGAAGGGCCAGTCGGAGATTGATCGCTGCGTTGACGTGCGTGGCGCTCATGAGTCCATCCTTTCAACCGACATGGGTTGTCGCGGGCTAGTGGGCGGAGGTGCACCGGGTGCCCGTTCGCCTGAACGGACGCCAAGGGAGCAAAAGCGGCACACCCAACGATGCCATGGCCTCGCCTGCCTCTCCGGGTCGTTCAGCGGGCGAACCACCCGGTTCACGGGACGTCGCCCGGGGGAGGGCCGCGACCGATGGGTAGGGTGGGCCGGGTGAGCGGGACGATCCAGACAGGGCGGGCCACCGGGCGCGGCATCGTGGTGCAGCGGCCCACCTCGTACACCGAGGCGCGCGCGATCGGCGAGGCGCTCCGGGCCGGGTTCCTGGTCGTCCTCAATATCTCCGAGATGGACGCCGACGAGGCCTACCGGCTCGTCGACTTCGTCTCCGGGCTGGTCTTCGGGCTGAACGGCAACATCGACATCGTGACGAGCGTCGTGCTGGTGCTCGTGCCGCCGGGGGTCATGGTGGTCGACGAGGCCGAGCAGGTCACGGGGTCGTTCTTCAACCAGAGTTAGCCGGGGCTTCCATGTCGCCCGTGGTGGGCCCGGCGCCGGGGGCTCAGGAGGCGTCCTGATCGGCCCCTGAAGCGCCCCTGGGAACCCTTCGGTGTGGCCTGGGCGCCGGTCAGACTGGTGGCATGAGCAACGACCAACCCACCCCGCAGTGGCAGCAGCCGACCCAGTCCGACCCCTCGTTCCAGTATCAGGGGGCGGCCCCCGGCTCGCAGCAGCCGTGGCAGGCCCCCGAGCGCGGCCGTGACGCCGGCGGGGTCGCCTCCGGCGAAGAGCGCACGTCGGCGATGCTCGCCCACCTGTCCGCGCCCATCGCCGCCATCGTCTCCGCCGGGTGGCTGACCATCGTCGGCCCCCTCATCCTCTGGCTGATCTACCGCGACCGCTCGTGGTTCGTCCGCAACGCCGCCGCCGGGGCCTTCAACTTCACCATCTCCATGTGGCTGTTGACCGTGGTCGGCTGGCTCATGATCTTCACGATCATCCTGTCGCCGCTCGGCGCCATCCTGCTCGCCGTCGGGGCCCTCGGCTCGATCGTGCTGGGCTGCCTCGGCGCCTACAAGACGTACCACGGCGAGGCCTACCGCTACCCGTGGCAGTTCAAGGTTCTCAGCTGACCCCACTCCGCCGAGACCGAGGGCTGGTCCCCCTCGCAGTCCCCCCGGGCTGCACCACACGCATCAGGGACGCCGCACGCGCGGCGTCCCTGATGCTTTTTTCTGTGCCCGGGCGGGTGTGCCCGTCGGCTCAGCTCAGCGCGACGCGCTCGACGTCGGCCCAGATGTCCCCACGCCAGCGGGCCGGCGGCTTGAGGCCGTCGCTGGTGTACCAGTTTCGGGTCGCCTCGGGGTGCGGGCCGACGAGGGTGAGGCGTCCTCGCCCGACGCGCACGGTCAGGGCCGCCGGACGACCGTTCCGGTAGCGCGCGATGATCTGCGCGCGGGCCGCGGCGCGGGGGGCGAAGACGGGCGGGTCCTGCACGTACATCGGCGTCCCGCGGCCGCGCCAGTTGATGGAGAGCACTCGCGCGCCGGAACTGCGCGTGTCGGCCCCCGGGGTCGTCTTGTAGTCCCAGATCTCGCCCGGGAAGAGGCCGAAGCCGGGGTCGTCGGTGGCGAGGTAGGCGCCCAGGCACAGGCCGAGGTAGTGGCCGCCGCCCCGAACCCAGTTCACGATGGCCGAACGGTAGCGGCTCATGTGCCGCCAGCCGGTGTTGACGTCCGGGCCGCCGGGCTGCACGTACAGGCGGGCGCGGCGGAGGTTCGCGGGCGTGAGAGCCGTCCGGGCGCCGGGCCCGACGTACGCCGAGTTCAGGACGCGCCGGTAGCTCATGGCCACGGCGACCGCGGCGGAGCAATCGGAGTAGGCGGCGGGGCCGCGGTAGATGAGGGCGAGCGGGCGCGCGGCGGCGTCCGCGGTGGGGGCGTCCAGGCCCAGTGCAGCCAGGCCGAGGGCCGCGGAGGAGGACGCGAGGAGGGTTCTGCGGGAGATGGATTCGGGCATGGGAGGGACCGTCCAGTGGTTCGACTACGGGGGACACCGCGCGGGGGGACGCGGTGTCGCACATGCTGCCACGGGGAGACGATCTTGGCGACTACCTGTCGCGGTTCTGCTCGGGTGTCGGACGCCCGCTCAGGCCGTCGGGTCGATCAGGACGCGCGCCCGGATGCCGCCCTCGACCAGGTCGTGGGCCTTCGCGATGCGCGCGAGGCGCAGGGGCTTGCGGATCGGGGTCGGCAGGGCGCCTTCGGACGCCGCGGCGGTCAGGTCGGCGGCCGCGGCCCGCTTCGCCTCGACCGGGAAATCGTCGCTGCCGAGCAGCCGGATCACCAGGTTGTCGAACAGCATCGGCCAGAACGGCAGGCGCGGCTTCGGGTCATCGGTGCCGTAGGCGGCGATGGTCGCGCCGGGGGCGGCGACGGCGGCGTCCAGCTTGAGGTTGGCCGCGAAGGCCACCTCGATGATGCGGTGGACGCCGTCGGGAGCCAGCTTGGCGATGCGCTCGCGCGCCTCGGACCCGAGGACGACCACGTGGTCGGCCGTTCCGGATTCGACGTCGAGGAAGTCCTGCCGCTTGCGGATCGTCCCGATGACGCGGGCACCGGCCCGACGGGCCAACTGGGCGGCGAGGCGTCCGACCGCGCCGTGGACGCCCTGCACGAGCACCGTGAGGCCGTCCACGGGGCCGTCGGCGAAGACGGCCCGATGCGCGGTGATGCCGGGGATGCCCAGGCAGGCGCCCAGGGTGTCCGGGACGCCGTCGGGCAGGTCGACCGCCAGGTCGCCCGGGACGACCACGTACTCCGCGGCCGTGCCGAACGGGCGGTACGACTGGGCGCCGTGCACCCAGACGCGGCGGCCGACGCGGGCGGCGTCCACCCCCGCGCCGACGGCGTCGATCACGCCGGAGGCGTCGCTGTGCGGGATGACGCGCGGGTAGGGCATCGGGCCGCCCTGCCAGCCCTCGCGCTTCTTCGCGTCGCCCGGGTTCACCCCCGAGTACCGGACGCGAACCAGCACCTCGCCGGGGCCGGGCGTCGGGTCGGGCAGCTCGCCGACGACGAGCACCTTGCTCGCCGGGCCCGTCTTCTCGTACCACGCCGCTCGCATGCGGTCAGCCTACGGGCGTCAGCGGGACACCAGGGCGTCGCGCACGGCGTCCAGGATGCGATCGTCGTCGAGACCGAGCTCCCGCAAGGTCCGGACGAAGATGCGGGCGGCCGCTCCGGACGCCTTCGCGACCGAGGCGTCCGTCCCGGTGACGAAGGAGCCGTGGCGTCCGCGGGTCTCGATGAGCCCGGACGCCTCCAACTCGCGGTACGCGCGGGCGACGGTGTTCGTCGCGAGGCTCAGCTCTTCGGCCAACTGCCGGACGGTCGGGAGGCGGTGGTTGGCCTCCAGCTCGCCGGACGCGCGGAGGGCGGTGATCTGATCCTTGATCTGTTCGTACGGAGGGGTCGGGAGGGAGGGGTCCACGGTGAACATGCGATTCCTTCGACGGTCGGTCTACCCGGGGGCGGGTCGTGACGACCCTAGCCTCAATCCGCCGGGTTCGCGGGGCCGAGCGGACGGGCCGCCGGTGTGCCCGTGGCGGGGCGCGCGAGACGGCGCAACGGATGACGTCCGCCCGGCGCGTCGTCACCATTTGATGCGACATGTGTTTCTAAGAATGTGGGCGGCGATGCTAGTGAGAGCGCACTCGTGGTCGCCTAGCACCGCGTGGGGTCAAGCGAGAAATGGCGCGCGAGGTCCGGCTCGCGTGCGGCGTCACACGGGGGCCTGGAGAACATAGCGCACCCGATCCTCGATAACATTCACTTCGACTAATAGGGTTTGTTGTTTTGAGAGGCGTCCGTTGATGAATTGTCCGAGGTGCGGAGCGTATTCCGCGGCGAGCACGTGTCCCGCGTGTGGTTTTCCGACTCCGCCTCAGGGTCAGCAGGCGCCGATCCAGCCCGTCGTCCAGCCCATGGCGCCGGCCTACCTGCAGCCGGTCCCCGTCCTGCAGGAGCGCCCGCGTTCGCACGGGCTCGCCTGGGCGTTGCTCGGGGCCGTCGTGGCGCTCGTCGGG
>NZ_JBDHZL010000069.1:0-13852 GCF_039811905.1 Nigerium sp.
GCCGGCGCCCTACCCGCCGATCGAACTCATCGGACGCGGCGGCTGCAGGAACCCGGGCTCGTTGATCCCGTGGCCTGGCAGCTTGGCCGCCAGGTTCGCCCGGATCAGCCCCGCCAGTTCCTCATCGGACGCCCCGGTGCGCAGCGGCGTCCGGAGGTCGGCCTCGGTGGTCGCGAACAGGCAGTTCCGCAACTGCCCGTCGGCGGTGAGCCGGATGCGGTCGCACGACCCGCAGAACGGCCGCGTGACCGACGCGATGATCCCGACGGTCGCGGGCCCGCCGTCCACGAGGTACCGCTCGGCCGGGGCCGCGCCCCGCCCGGGGAGCGCCTCGAGCGTGTACTCCTTTTCGAGCGCGGCCTGCACCTCGTCGGCGGTCACCATGCCCGCCCGCGTCCAGGTGTGGCCCGCGTCCAGGGGCATCTGCTCGATGAACCGCAACTCGTGCCCGCGCTCGAGCGCCCACGCGAGCAGGTCGACCGCCTCGTCGTCGTTCTGACCGCGCATCAGCACCGAGTTGATCTTCACCGGCGACAGCCCCGCCTCGGACGCCGCCGCGATGCCCTCGATCGTGTGCTCGAACTGGTCGCGCCGCGTCATCTCCTTGAAGCGGTCGGGACGCAGCGTGTCCAGCGAGATGTTCACCCGGGCCAGCCCGGCGTCCACGAGGGGACGCGCGAGGCGCGCCAGCCCGGTTCCGTTGGTCGTCATGGAGACCTCGACGGGACCCGACGGCCCCTCGATCGCGGCGATCCCGCTGACGATGTCGACGATGTCCGGACGCAGCAGCGGCTCGCCGCCCGTCAGCCGCACCTCGGTGATGCCGGCGTCCACCGCGATGCGGACGACCCGCAGCAACTCCGTCAGGTTCAGCAGCGAGAACCGCGGCAGGTACGGGACGCCCTCCGCGGGCATGCAGTAGGTGCAGCGCAGGTTGCAGTGGTCGGTGAGCGAGATGCGCAGGTCGCGGTGCTCCCGGCCGTGCCCGTCGACGAGCAGCGGCAGCGGACGGCGTCCCTCACCCATCGTGCGCGTCTCCCGGCGCCGAACGATCCGCCAGCCCCGACCACACGTGCCGCCCGTCGGCGGTGAACTGCTGCTTCCAGATCGGCACCTCGGCCTTCACGCGCTCCACCAGCTCGGAGCACAGCGCGAACGCCTCGGCCCGGTGCGGGGTCGCGACGGCGGCGACGAGCGCCAGGTCGCCGACGGCGAGCCGCCCCACCCGGTGCTCCACGACCAGGGACGCCTCGCCGCGCGGGTCGCGCTCGGCGAGCAAACCCTCGGCCAGCCGCGCGAGGATCGCCGCGGCGTCCGGGTGGTGCGTGTACGAGATGCCCGTGACGACGCCGGACGCCTCCGGGTCGTGGTCGCGGATCTGCCCGACGAATGTCACGACCGCCCCCGCCGAGGGGCCGTCGACGAGCGCGGAGAGGGCGGCGGCGTCCAGCGGACCCTCGCCGATTGCGGCGCGGAGCACCGGCATCAGTGATCGCCCCCCTGCAGTTGATCGAGCAGGTGCGGGGCCAGCGGCAGGACGACCTCGAGCCCCTCGGCGACTGCCGCGGGCTTGCCGGGCAGGTTCACGATCAGGGCGCCCTCGGCGCTGGCGTCGCCCGGCCGGACGACCCCGGCCAGCCCGCGCGTCAGGACGCCGTGCGGGGACGCCTCCTGCCCGCGCCGGCGGACGGCCTCGGCGATGCCGGGCACCTCGACGTTCAGGACGCCGCGCGTGCCTTCGGGCGTGAGGTCGCGCGGCCCCACGCCGGTTCCGCCGGTCGTCACGATGAGCCGCGCCCCGGACGCCAGCGCGTCGTGCAGGGCCGCGGCCACGGCGTCCGCCCCATCGGGGATGACGGCCACGCTCGGCACGTAGCCCGCTGCCCGCAGGGCGTCGGCGGCGGCCGGGCCCGAGGCGTCCGGACGCAGGCCGGCCGCGCTCCTGTCGGAGACGGTGATCACGCGTGCCAGAACGCCCGTTGACTCAGCCATAGGCGCCCAGAATAGGCGAAACCCTCCTGGACGCCTCCGCGGCCGTCCCGGCCCGCGAACGCGCGCGTGGGGACGCCCCTCACACCGCCCCGGCGTCCTCGGCGGCGGTGTCGGTGGCGGGACGCACCACGGCCGGCGCCGGCGCGGACGCGAGCCCGCGCAGGGCCCAGCCGACGAGCAGCGCCCAGATTCCGAGCGCGACCACGAGCGCCGCGACGCCGTACGCGACGACCGACGTGAACAGCGACGCGCGCAGGAACGAGGCGTTCATCGCGGTCGTCCGCTGGGCCGTCAGCGCCTGGTAGCGGTTCTTCAGCTCGGTGTACTGGGGGCTGGCAGCCTGGTCCTGCACGACGACGGCCGGGTCGGTCAACGTGATGTCCTTGATGCCCGCGGCCTCCGCCTCGGCGCGCACCTGGGCCTGCTCGGAGCCCAGTTCGGCGTACGTCTTGCCGTCCGTGGCGTGCTCGGCGTGCGTGTTGATGATCTGCGCCTGCGCGTAGGCGGTGAACGGGTCCCCGACGGTCGCCCCGGCGAGCATCGGCGAGTCGGCGGCCACGGTGATTCGCTGCTCGTTCAGGTTCACCGACACCACCGCCCACGTGGCGACGCCCGCCACGATCATGATGAGGCCCGCGAGGTAGGAGACGATGCCGACGATCTTGGCTGGCTTGGTCTTCATGGTCATTCCTTTCCAGCCGGCTCCCGGTCCGGCGCGACGGTGCACACGGGCGGGCGGGCCAGATCATGTCTGGCGTCCAACCCCCTCATATCGGGTGGCCGAGTGCCACGGAACTCCCCACGAGTCCTTGAGGAGGGGATCTGTCCGAACCGCCCGCGAAGCACTACTACCGGCAGTAGTGTGACACGCGCACACCACCTAGAGCGGAGGGTTACCGATGACCTCGGACCGCCATGATCTGACTGCATTGCCCATTGGCCAAGAGATCGGCTTTACCGGACCCACTCGGACGCGCATGCCGGTCTATCTGGACCTCCTTCCCCCGTGCAACAACGCTTGTCCCGCGGGGGAGAACATTCAGGAATGGCTGCGGCTGGTGATCGCAAACGAGGACGAGGCCGCGTGGCGCGAACTCGTGAAGAACAACCCGTTCCCGGCCATTCACGGGCGCGTCTGCTACCACCCCTGCGAAACGTCGTGCAATCGCGCCTATCTCGACGGCGCGGTCTCGATCCATTCGGTCGAGCGATATCTGGGCGACCTCGCCATCGAGAACAACTGGCAGTTCCCGAAGCCCCGCCGCAAATCCGGACGCCGGGTGCTCGTCGTCGGCGCCGGCCCCTCGGGCCTGTCGGCGGCCTACCAGCTCGCGGTCCGCGGCCACGAGGTCGAGATCCGCGACGCCATGGCGGAGCCCGGCGGCATGATGCGCTACGGCATTCCCGAGTACCGCCTCCCCCGCGCGGTGCTGGACGCCGAGGTGGCCCGGCTCGTCGAGCTGGGCGTCGTCATCACCTGCAACACGAAGATCGACGACCTGCTCGCCGAGCAGGCCGAGGGCGATTTCGACGCCGTCTTCGTGGCGATCGGCGCGCACCTGTCCAAGCGCGTCGACATCCCGAACATGGACGCCGGCCACATGGTCGACGCCGTCACGTTCCTGCGCGACGTCGCCTCGGGCAATCGCCCCGAGATCGGCAAGCGCGTCGCCATCTACGGCGCCGGCAACACGGCCATGGACGCCGCCCGCGTCGCCCGCCGCCTGGGCGCCGACGACTCGATCATCATCTACCGCCGCACGCAGGAGCAGATGCCCGCCCACGTCGAGGAGATGGAGGGCGCCGAGCGCGAGGGCGTCAAGATGAACTGGCTGCGCACGATCAAGGCCATGGACGACAAAGACCTCACGGTCGAAATCATGGAGCTCGACGAGAACGGCAAGCCCCGCGGCACCGGCCAGTACGAGAAGCTCGAGGCCGACACCGTCATCCTCGCCATCGGCCAGGAGACCGACTCCAACTTCCTGCGCAAGATCCCCGGCATGCGGTTCGACCGCGACGTCCTGCAGGTCGACCCGCGCACGCTCATGACCGACGTCCCCGGCATCTTCGCCGGCGGCGACGCCGTGCCCAGCGAGCGCACGGTCACGGTCGGCGTCGGCCACGGCAAGCGCGCCGCGCGCAACATCGACGCCTGGCTCGACAGCCGGGTCTCCCCCGACCGCCCCAAGCACGCCCTCGCCACGTTCGACAAGCTCAACGTCTGGTACTTCGGCGACCACCGCCGTAACGACCAGCCCGAGCTCGAGCCGACCGAGCGCATCACCGACTTCGACGAGATCGTCGGCGGCCTCTCACCCGACCAGGCGCACGTCGAGGCGGGCCGCTGCCTGTCCTGCGGCAACTGCATGGAGTGCGACGGCTGCCTGGGCGCTTGCCCCGAAGACGCGGTGATCAAGCTCGGCAAGGGCTTCCGCTACCGCTACGACTACGAGAAATGCACCGGGTGTGCTGCGTGCTACGAACAGTGCCCGGTCCACGCCATTGAAATGATTGCGGAGCGCTGACATGACGAAAGACATCATCGACGGCAACGGCGCTGCGGCGTCCGTCGCCTACCGGCTGAACGAACTGTGCTCGATCTACCCGATCACCCCGAGCTCGACGATGGCCGAGCTCGCCGACGAGTGGGCCGGCAAGGGCCTCAAGAACGTCTACGGCACCGTCCCGACCGTCATCGAGATGCAGTCCGAGGCGGGCGCGGCCGGGGCGCTGCACGGCGCCCTGCAGGGCGGCGCGCTCTCGACGACGTTCACGGCGTCCCAGGGTCTCCTGCTGATGATCCCCAACATGTACAAGATCGCCGGCGAGCTCACCTCGACGGTGTGGCACGTGGCCGCGCGGTCGCTGGCCGCGCAGGCCCTGTCGATTTTCGGCGACCACCAAGACGTGATGGCCGTGCGCCAGACCGGCTTCGCGCTGCTGTCCAGCGTCAGCGTCCAGGAAGCCCACGACTTGGCCGCCGTCGCCCAGTTGGCAACGCTGCGCAGCCGCGTCCCGTTCATGCATTTCTTCGACGGCTTCCGCACCAGCCACGAGCTGAACACGCTGATCCGCCTGTCGGACGACGAGCTGCGCGAGTACGTGCCCGAGGAGCTCGTGCTCGCCCACCGCCGGCGCGCGCTCTCCCCCGAGAACCCGTACATCCGCGGCACCGCGCAGAACCCCGACACGTACTTCCAGGGCCGCGAGACCGTCAACCCGTACTACAACGCGACGCCGAGCATCGTGAGCCAGGCGATGAAGGAGTTCGCCGACCTCACCGGCCGCGAGTACCACCTCGTCGAGTACCACGGGGCTCCCGACGCCGAGCGCGTGATCGTCATCATGGGCTCCGGCTACGAGACCGTCCAGCAGACCGTCGACTACCTGCTGAAGCAGGACGAGAAGGTCGGCGTCGTCCTGGTCCGCCTGTACCGGCCGTTCCCGACGGAGGACGTCCTCGCCGCGATCCCCGAGACCGCGAAGAAGGTCGCGATCCTCGACCGTACGAAGGAGCCGGGGTCCGGGGGCGAGCCGCTGTTCCTCGACGTCAGCTCGGCGTTGGGCGAGGCCTTCGCCACCGGCGATCGCTCCTCGCTGCCGATCATGATCGGCGGCCGCTACGGCCTGTCGAGCAAGGAGTTCACCCCCGGCATGGTCGCGGGCATCTTCGACGAGTTGTCCCTCGACCGGCCGCGTCCACGCTTCACCATCGGCATCAACGACGACGTGACGCACCTGTCGCTGCCCTACCCGGCCGACCTCGACGTCGAAGACCCGGAGACGGTCCGCGCCGTCTTCTACGGCCTCGGCTCCGACGGCACGGTGGGCGCGAACAAGAACACGATCAAGATCCTCGGCCACCAGGACGGCACGTACGCCCAGGGCTACTTCGTGTACGACTCCAAGAAGTCCGGCGGACGCACCGTCTCGCACCTGCGCTTCGGGCCCAAGCCGATCCAGGCGCCGTACCTGCTGCAGGCGGCCGGGTTCATCGGGTGCCACCACTGGTCGATCCTCCAGCGCGTCGACGTCCTCAAGTACGCCAGCAAGGGCACGGTGCTGCTGCTGAACTCGCCCTACCCGGCGGACGAGGTCTTCGGACGCCTGCCGCGCACCATGCAGCAGCGCATCATCGACCTCGACATCGACCTCTACGTGATCAACGCCAACGCGGTCGCGCGCAAGGCCGGCATGGGCAACCGGACGAACACGGTCCTGCAGACCTGCTTCTTCGCCATCAGCCGCGTCATGCCGCGCGACGAGGCGATCGCCGCGGTCAAGGACTCGATCGAGAAGACGTACGGACGCCGCGGGCAGGACGTCGTTCAGAAGAACAAGAACGCCGTGGACGCCGCGGTCGCCGATCTGCATCACGTCGAGGTCCCCGACGCGCCGGTCAGCGACGAGAAACACCTCGCACCGGTGCCCGACTACGCGCCGCAGTTCGTCCGCGAGGTCACGGCCGCGATGCTGACCGACACGGGTGACGATCTGCCCGTCTCGGCGCTGCCCATCGACGGCACGTACCCGTCGGGCACGACGAAGTACGAGAAGCGGAACATCTCCGACATCATCGCTGTCTGGGATCCGGAGGCCTGCATCCAGTGCGGCAACTGCGCGTTCGTCTGCCCGCACGCCGTGATCCGCGCCAAGTACTACCCCGACACGGCCCTCGAGGGTGCCCCCGAGCAGTTCGAGACCGCGCCGCTCAACGCGGCCGGCCTGCCGAAGGCCCAGTACACCCTGCAGGTGTACGCCGAGGACTGCACCGGCTGCGGGCTGTGCGTCTCGGCGTGCCCGGTGAAGCCGATCGGCGGTGGCGGCCAGCGCAAGGCCATCAACCTGGCCCCGGTGCTCGACCGGACCGAGCAGAAGAAGAACGTCGCGTTCTTCGAGACGATCCCGGTCAACCGCCGCAGCCGCGTCGACTTCGCGAACGTGCGCGGCGTCCAATACCTGGAGCCGTTGTTCGAGTTCTCGGGCGCGTGCACCGGCTGCGGCGAGACCCCGTACGTGAAGCTGCTCACCCAGCTGTTCGGCGGCCGCGCGACGGTCGCGAACGCGACCGGCTGCAGCTCGATCTACGGCGGCAACCAGCCGACGACGCCGTGGGCGTCCAACAAGTACGGACGCGGCCCCGCGTGGTCGAACTCCCTGTTCGAGGACAACGCGGAGTTCGGCCTCGGGATGCGCCTCGCCGCCGACCTGCAGGTGCAGTTGGCCCGCCAGCGGCTCGAACAACTGCGCGACATCGTGGGTGGCGAGCAGGCCGACGAGATCCTGGACGCCCCGCAGTTGTACGAGTCGGAGCTCTCGTACCAGCGGGCCCGTCTCGACATCTTGAAGGTGTACCTGGACGACGTGCTCTCGGGCGTCCACCGCGGCGAGGACGCCTACGCCGTGCCGAATCAGATGACCACGTCACTGTCGGCCTACGCGACGGCCGAGCTGCCGGAGTTGACGGACGCCCAACGGCTCCAGGTCGAAGACCTGCGGTCGGTGTGCGATCACCTGCTGCGCCGGTCGGTCTGGATCGTCGGCGGCGACGGCTGGGCGTTCGACATCGGGTCGGGCGGCCTCGACCACGTGCTGGCGTCGGGCCGCAACATCAACGTCCTGGTGCTCGACACCGAGGTCTACTCCAACACCGGCGGCCAGGCGTCCAAGTCGACGCCGATGGGCGCGGTCGCGAAGTTCGCGTCCGCCGGCAAGGAGACCCACAAGAAGGACCTGGCCATGCAGGCCATCGCGTACGGCAACGTGTACGTCGCCCGCGTCGCGATGGGCGCCGACCCGCAGCAGACGCTGCAGGCGTTCCGCGAGGCGGAGGCCTACGACGGGCCGTCGCTGATCCTCGCCTACAGCCACTGCATCGCGCACGGCATCGACATGAAGGGCGGGCTCGACCAGCAGTACAACGCGGTGGCGTCCGGCCACTGGCCGCTCATCCGGTTCAACCCGGAGCTGCGCATGGAGGGCAAGAACCCGTTCCTGCTCGACTCGCCGCGGCCGCGCGTGCCCCTGCGGAAGTACCACGAGAAGGAGCTGCGGTTCCGGATGCTGCAGAACGCCGATCCGGAGGGCGCCGCGAAGATGTTGGAGCTGGGCCAGCAGCAGGTCGAACGGCGCTGGCAGGACTACGAAGAGATGGCCACCCGCGACGCGTCCCGCTTCGCGGCGAATGCGAGGGAATGATGCTCACCACCAACTATCTCGGGCTGGAACTGACCAGCCCGCTGGTCGCCTCCGCCGGGCCGCTGTCGCAGACGGTGGACGGCGTCCGCTCGCTCGCCGCCAGCGGCGTCGGGGCGGTCGTCATGTACTCGCTGTTCGAGGAGCAGCTCCGGACCGAGGTGAATCGTGAGATCGCCCTCGTCGAGGCGCACGAGGAATCGTACGCCGAGGCCACGAGCTACTTCCCGGAGACGGTGTTCCCGTCCGACCAGTCGATGGCGCACGAGTACCTGACGCTGGTGGAGCAGTCGGCCAAGGCGATCGACGTGCCCCTGATCGCGAGCCTGAACGGCGCCGACCTGGGCGGCTGGACCGAGTTCGCGGGCCAACTGCAGGACGCCGGCGCGGCCGCGCTGGAGCTGAACATCTACGCGGTGCCCGGGGACGTCCACCTCGACGGGCGCACGGTCGAGAAGCGGCACGTCGAGATCGTGCAGGCGGTCAAAGAGCGCGTCTCGATCCCGATCGCGGTCAAGCTGAGCCCCTACTTCAGCTCGACCGGCCAGGTCGCGCTCAGCGTGCTCGAGGCCGGGGCCGACGGGCTCGTGCTGTTCAACCGCTGGCTGCAGCCCGACATCGACATCGAGACGCTCGCCGTCGTCCCGGGGGTGGAGTTGTCGCACCCCTCGGACGGCAAGCTGCCGCGCACGTGGATCGCGACGCTGCGGAACCAGACGACGAAGTCGCTAGCCCTCACCTCCGGCGTGGAGACGGCCGACGACGTCATCAAGGACCTGCTGGCCGGCGCGGACGTCGTGATGACGACGTCCGCCCTCGTCCGGCACGGCACCGACTACGCGACGATCCTGCTCGGCGGGCTCGACGAGTGGATGGAGCGCAAGGGGTTCTCCGACATCGCCGACTTCCGCGGCATGCTCGCCGTCGGGTCGGACGCCGACGGCACCGCCCTGCAGCGCGCCGGTTACGTCGCGGCCCTGGAGCGGGCCAAGACCACGTACGGGTCGCTGGCGTAGGGCTGCGACCCCTTACGAGACCGGGCGGACGCTCCGGGGCATCGGCGGTCAGGGCAGCATGACCTGACCGCCGGTCACCGGCAGCGCCTGCCCGGTCTCGTACGTCTGCTCGACCAGGTACAGCACGGCCCGCGCGATGTCGGCGGGCGTGCAGCCGCGTCCCATCGGCACTTTGGCCTCGTAGAACGCCCGGACGTCCGCGACGCTCGTCGCCCCGGGCACCTTGCCGGCGCGCAGGTATTGCGCGAACAGCCCGCGCTCGGGGTCGGACCACAGCGGCCCGTCGAGGTAGTTGCCCGGGCAGACGGCGTTGACCTTGATGTGGTGGTCGACGAGTTCGAGCGCGAAGCTCTGCGTCAGCCCGACGCCGCCGAACTTGCTGCCCGCGTAGGCGAAGTTCGCCCGCGACCCCTCCAGGCCCGACTTGGAGTTGATCTCGACGATGTCGAACCAGGCGTCCGGCTCGGCGGCGTGCTGGGCGACCATCAGCGGCGCGAACGCCCGCACGGTCAGGAAGTAGCCGCGGTAGTTCACGTCGGTGACCAGGTCGAAGTCGGCCACCGGCTGGGTCAGGACGCCGTCGGCGCGCACCACGCCCGCGTTGCAGACGAGCAGGTCGACGCGCCCCGTCAGCTCCCGGACGGCCGCCGCGGCCGCGGCCGTGGACGCCTCGTCGCTCACGTCGATGGCGACGGCGTCCGCCCGGCCCGGGTGCTCGGACGCCAGCTCCGCCGCCCGGGCGCGGGCGGCGTCCTCGTGCTGGTCGGCCAGCACGACCCACGCGCCCTCGCCCGCGAACGCGCGCGCCAACCCCCAGCCGATGCCCTGCGCCGCCCCCGTGACGACGGCGACCTTGCCGGCGAGGCGTCCGGTCATGTGAACCTCCTGGTGATCCGGTGGGCCGGTGCCCGCGCGACCGCGTGGGCGCGCGAGCCCATCGTCGGCGGCCGGGGCGCCCGGCGCAACCGGACGCCCGCTCACCCCCAGACGAGCCGCTCGCCGTCGTCGGCGGCGATCGTCACGCGCGGGGTGGGGTCGAGCGCGACGTCGACCTGGACGCGGCGTCCGTCGCCCGTGCAGGCGTAGGTGATCCAGGTGCAGTCCTTGGCGACGACCTCGACGCGCGACCGGGCGAGCCACGGGTGGCGGCGGCGGAAGCCGATGAGCTGCTGATGCCAGCGGAAGAGGTCGCGGCCGAAGGGCGCGAGGTCCGCCGGGGTGGCGGGCAGCTCCGGACGCAGGGGGTCGTCGGCGTACAGGCCCGTCCCCTTCTCGCCGCGGAACCCCTGCTCGTCGCCGTAGTAGATGCTCGGCATGCCCGGCAGCGTCAGCAGGAACGCGGCCGCGAGGGCCGCACCGGCGCCCCCGACCTGGCTCGCGATGCGCGTGACGTCGTGGTTGCCGACGAACGTCTGCAGCACGTGGTCGCGCGAGAACGCGTCGTGGCGCTCGAGCGCCCAGGCGAGCTCCCAGAAGTTCCGGTCAGCGAGCGAGCTCCAGATGCCCTTCCACAGTTCGTAGGCGGTCACCGAATCCAGGGACGCCTCCGCGGCGATCGCCGCGTAGTCGCCGTGGATGACCTCGCCGACGAACAGGGCGTCCGGGAACTCGGCCCGCACCCGCGCGATCGCCGCGCGCCAGAAGGCCGCCGGGACGGCGTAGGCCACGTCGAGGCGCCAGCCCGCGATGCCCCGCCGGAGCCATTGCAGCATGACGTCGACGACGAGGTCGAGCACCGCCGGGTCCTGGTGGTCGAGCTCGGCGAGCCCCGCGTGCCCCTCCCACGTGGCGACCCCGTCGCCGTGGCGACGCACCGCCCCGCTGCCGGAGGTCACCAGCTCGTGCCGCAGCCCCACGTGGTTGAAGACGCCGTCGAGCACGATCGCGAGCCCGCGCCCGCGGGCAGCCGCGACGAGCCGATCGAAGTCGTCGTCGTCGCCGAGCCGCGGGTCGATGGCGTAGTGGTTCAGCGTGTCGTACCCATGGGACGCCGACGCGAACACCGGCCCCAGCAGCAGCCCCGAGCAACCCAGCTCGACCACGTAGTCGAGCCAGGGCTCCAGGCGGGCGAGCCGGTGTTCGGAGGACCCCTCCCCGCCGGACGCCGCCCCTCCCCCCTCGTGGACGGGCGCCCCGCAGGCGCCCAGCGGGTACACGTGCCACCAGATCGCGTGATCGGACAGGCTCATCGGTCGCTCCTATTGACTCGGCATCAACAACGGTTACTGACCGTAGCTCAATAGGGCTAGGATGGGCAACATGAACCGTCCGGACCGCGCCCCCCGCCGCCGGCTCGACGTGGACGCCCGCCGCGCCGCGATCCTGACCGCGGCGCGGGACGCCTTCACCCGCGCCCGCTACGCCGACGTCGTCGTGGGCCGCGTGGCGGAGGCGGCCGGGGCGTCCCCGGCGCTGGTGTTTCACTACTTCGGGTCGAAGTCCGGGCTGTACGAGGAGGTCGTCCGGGGGGCGATCGAGGGGCTCGAGGCGCGGCAGCAGGCGGCGGATCGCGCGCTCGGGGAGCACGTGAGCGCGCGCGACCGCGTCCGGACGACGCTCGTCGTCTACCTCGACCACATCGCTGCCCACCCGGACGCCTGGGCAGCCCCGCTGCTGGGCGGCGAGGAGCCCCCCGGCGTCGTCGCCCTCCGGCAGGACGCCCGAGAGCGCTACGTGGCCGGCCTGCGCTCCTGGCTCGGGCTCGCCGGCGACGACTGGCCGCGGCACGACTACGCGCTGTGGGGGTACTTCGGGTTCCTCGACCAGGCGTGCCTCGCCTGGGTCGGCGCGGGCTGCCCGGCCGAGCGTCGCGACGGGCTGATCGAGGCGTCCCTGGGCGCGCTGGAGGGCGCGCTCGGCGACTGGGGCCGCTGAGCGGCCCTGGTGCGCGGGGGCTCCGGGGACGCCCGGGGCGTCCGGTTCGCTCCCTCGAGGGGCTGGCCTAGACTCACCTGGACGAACTACTGCGAGAGGGAGCAGCCGTGCACAGCGACTCCGTTCGACCCCCCGCGCCGGGTACCACCGGCGCGGACGCCGACCCGGCCCCGTTGGCCGCGCCGTTCCCGACCCGCGAGCGCCAGCTGCGGGTGGCGCTGTTCACCGACAACTACGGCCCCGGGCACTCGGGCCTGCTGTACGCCGTGCAGTTCATCGAGGGCGAGATGCTCAAGGTGGGCCACGAGGTGCTGGTCGTCGCGCCGCAGGCGGACGGGCCGAACCCCTACCACGACCATCCGGGGCGGACGGAGCTGCGGCTGCCGTCGATGCTGATCCCGGGCGTCCCGGCGAAGGTCGCCACCGGCAAGGGGTTCGAGAAGGCGCTGGAGCAGTTGGAGCAGGATCCGCCGGACATCATTCACGTGCACGGCCTGGGCCCGATCGGCATGCTGGGCGTGTGGGCGGCGGATCGCTGCAAGGTGCCCCTCATGGTGACCTGGCACACCGACTTCGAGGCGTACGCCGACTACTACTCGGCCCTGACGCCGTTCCTGTCGGCCTACTACCGGCTGCTGAAGATCGCGACGAACGGGATGCACCGGGAATCGCTGCGCGACATGACGCGCTGGGTGCGCAAGTGGCCGCGCAAGGGCATGTCGCGCCGGTCGCTGCTCGGCGCGGCGCGCGACATGTTGGAGGCGGCCGAGCTCGTGACGACGCCGTCGGACAAGACGGCGGTCCGCGTCCGGGAACTGGCGCCGGCGTCCAAGATCCGGGTCGTCCCGAACGGGGCGGACGCCCTGCCGCCCGGGGAGCCGATCGCGAAGGCGTCCGGGCCGCGCATCATCTACGTGGGCCGGATCGCGCCGGAGAAGGGGCTCCCGCTGTTGCTGGAGGCGTTCGAGTGGGTGCGGGAGGAGATCCCGAACGCCGAGCTCATGGTGGTCGGCGACTGGCGCAAGTCGCAGATCCTGCGGCAGAAGCTCGCGCGCGCCCGGCGCCGCGGCGGCGTGACGCTCGTCGGGCAGGTGCCACGCAACAAGCTGGAGCCGTACTACGAGTCCGCGGACGTCTTCGCGTTCAGCTCCCTCACCGACACCCAGGCGCTCGTGCTGCACGAGGCCGCGCACGCCGGCCTGCCGATCGTGTCGGTTGACCACGAGCTGACCCTCGTGATCGACCCCGGCGTGAACGGGCTCATCGCCCGCCCGACGCCCGAGTCGTTCGCCCGGAACCTCGTCGCGATGCTCACCAAGCTGAAGGACCCCGAGTTCAAGGCTGCCGCCCAGGCGCGGAGCCGCGAGATGGCGTCCTGGTGGACGATCGACCACCAGTCGCGCGAGATCGTCCAGCTGTACGAGGACATGGCGGCAGGCGTCCCCATCGAGGAGCGCATGCACGCCGTGCCGCCGGTGGCGCAGTAGGGGTCCGACCCCTCCCCCGGCCCGCCCGCGAACGGGTGCGCAACGGATTCGGCGTCCTGCAGTGAGAACACCGTGATGCACGATCCGGTGCGCACCGGTTCGCATGGGGTCGCCCCCCACCGAGCCCGCCCTTCCGCCACGCGGACGCCGCTCGGCCACCTCCCCTCCCCTGCAAAGCAATGCGCCCCGGATGACCGATCACACCGTTCCCACTGCAGGACGCCGAATCCATCGCGCACCCGTTCGCACGGGGCGGCGCGGGGCCCGGCCGTCATCCCAGCTCGC
>NZ_JBDHZL010000070.1:0-13535 GCF_039811905.1 Nigerium sp.
CGCACGCAGCCGCCGCCCGCGGCGTCCGAGAAGAACGGACGCCGCGGGCGGCGTGTGGGCAGGCTCAGGTCAGCGCTGCGACCCGCGCATGACGCCGGAGATGACCCAGCGCTGGGCGAAGACGTAGACGAGGACCAGCGGGGCGATCGCCATGAGATACGACGCGAACGCCACGGTGTAGTTCGTGTTGAACTGCCCCTGGAACACGTACTGCGCGAGCGGCAGCGTCTGGGTGCCGGGATCGCTGAGAATGACCAACGGCAGCAGGAAGTCGTTCCACGCCCACAGGCAGGTGAGAATCCCCACGGTCGCGTTCATGGGCGCGAGCAGCGGGAAGATGATCCGCCAGAAAATGCCCCAGCGGCTCGCCCCGTCGATGGACGCCGATTCCTCCACCTCCAGCGGGATCGACCGAATGTAGCTCGTGTACAACAACAGGTTGAACGCGAGCCCGTAGACGACGTAGATCAGGATCAGCCCGGCCTCGTTGTCGATATGCATCATGGCCGTCTGCTTCACCACCGGCAGCATGATGATCGGGAAGGGCACGAACATCGCGGCCACGAAGTAGTAGAACAGCCGCCGCACCCAGGGCCGGTGCATATTCCGGCCGACCGCGTACGCCACCATCGAGTTCGTCACCAGTGTGAGGCTGACCGCGCCGACCGTGATGATCGCCGACGTCATCAGGCGCGCCGGGAAGTTCGTGAGCTGCCAGGCGGTGACGAAGTTGTCCAAGGTCCAGTGCTGCGGCAACCCGAAGCCGGATTGCGCCAGCTCGCCTGGCGTCTTGAAGGCCGTGACGATCGTGAAGTACAGCGGGACGAAGATCGTCAGCGAGAGGACGACCGCCAGGGCCGTGAGCCACCAGTTGATTTTGCGCGACGACATCACACATCCTCCCTACCCGCGAGGAACCGGAGCTGGGCGAACGAGATTGCCAGCACGAGAATGAAGTAGACGATGCCGTTGGCCGTCTGATAGGCGTACTCGCCGCCCTGGAAGCCGTTGCGGAAGATCAGGAACGAGATCGACTGCGTCGCCGTGCCCGGGCCACCGTTGGTGAGGGCGACGACCTGGTCGAAGACCCCGAGCGAGTTCTTGAAAGACAGCACCATGTTGATGGTGAAGAACGGCATGATCAGCGGGAACGTCATCTTGGTGAATCGCTGCCAGCGCGTGACGCCGTCGATCGCGGCCGCCTCGTACACCTCCTCGGGCACCGTCTGCAGGCCGGCCAAGTAGATGATCGTGTTGAACGCGATCGCCTGCCAGACGCCGACGAACACGATCACCATCCACGCCGTGCTTTCGTTGGCGAGCAGCGATGTCGACAGCCAGTCCCAGCCGAGCGCCGTCCCGATCGCGGGCAGGTTGTTGGTGAACAGGTACTGGAAGATGTACGCGACGATCAGCACGGGCAGGATGTAGGGCAGGAAGAACACCCCGCGGAAGAACGTCTGCGCGTGCATCTTGCTGTTCAGCAGCAGGGCGATGGCCAGCGAGAAAATGTTGATGAGGATCGTCGCGGAGACGGCGTACAGCAGCGTGAACCCGTAGGAGCCCCAGATGACGTCGTCGCCGAAGAGGTTGATGTAGTTCTGCAGGCCCACGAAGCGCCAGTCGCCGTAGCCCTGGTAGTTGGTGAACGTGTAGAAGAATCCCGTGAGCAACGGGATGGTGAGCAGAATCGTGAAGAGAATCGCGGCGGGCGCGATCATCCAGACGAAGGCGCTTTCGATGCGCCGAGGAGCGTTGGTTTCCATTCCAGCCTCACATCGTTGAGTTGAGGCGCGCGATGACGCGATCCCATTGGGTGTTGAGCCGGTTGACGAAGGCAGGGATGTTCCGGTTGATCAGGAACTGCTGCATGTAGTTGTTCAGGTTCACGCCTTGCGGGAAGTTGTGATCTGAATACGTCGCCAGCCGCTGGGAGGTGAAGTACGGGACGAGGCCCTCCAGCGCGGGGTCGGTCGCCTGCATGCCCGTCAGCGTCGGGAACGCCACCTGCTCGGCGCAGTAGGCGGCCATGTTCTCCTGCTGCATCAGGTACTCGAAGAACTGCAGCACCTCCGGCTTCGGGTCGGTTCCGCAGGTGAGCGCGACGTCGACGCCCGACACCACCCGCGTGTCCTCTGCCCGGTCAGCCGGGGTCGCGAACGTGCCGAGCTGAATGTCGGGGTTGTACGACCGGATCGCCGGAATCGCGTACGTGCCGTGCACGTACATCGCGGCCCGCCCCTGCGAAAAGCCCTGGTTGGCGTCGTTGTAGCCGATGTCGAACTTGTTCGCGTTGCCGTACGCCGCGATCTGCAGCATCTTCTGCAGCGTGGGCGTCAACTCTTCGAAGTTCGTCTGCCCGAGGCGCCGGCGTTCGTACCAGCCGGCGACATCGCCGAGCTGGTTCGCCGAGATCGACGAGAACATCGGGGCGCCGGTCCACGTGTCGCGGAACCCCCAGTAGAAGGGGTCGACGCCGCGTCCCTTGAGATCGTCGGCGATGGCGATCAGTTCGTCCCACGTCGTCGGCGGGCGCAGGTTGTGCCGGTCGAAGATCTCGCGGTTGTAGATCATGCCGGAGCCGTTGTTGGCGAACGGCAGACCGTTGTTCTCGCCGGGGGCGCCGACGCCCAGCGTCGGCAGGATCTCGGCGATGCTCGGCGTCACGTTCGCCATCGGCGCGCTGCCCGCGAAGTTGTGGAACACGCGCGAGCGGGCCAGCGACCCGAAGTTGTAGTCGCCGTTGATCGTGATCGCGTCGGGCATGCGTCCCTTCACCAGCCGGACGCGCAACGCCGTCACGTTGTCGGCCTGGAAGTTCTGCCGGAAGTTCACGCCCGGGTGGCCCGCGTTGAACTGGTCGCAGATGCGGTCGAAGAGTTGGATGGCCTCCGACTTGAACTGGAAGAACTCCAGTTCCTGGGCGCCCGGGGAGGATCCCCCCGAGCATGCGGTCAGCGGCGCGAGAAGTGCCGCCGCGGTGAGCCCGGACAACACTGTCCGACGGCTCAGGGGTCTGGTCATGACCTGCTCCTTTCGAAATGGACGAGGGCGAGCTGTTCGGGGTGCAGCGTCGGGGCGGCCAGCCCCGACTCGGCGAGGGCCCGGCCGCTGAGGACGCAGGGCCCCTCGGCCCACGGCAGGCCGATCTGCGGGGTGAGCTCATCGAGGCGCGCGCTCCAGCGGGCGTCCGGATCGAGCCCGGGGAACGTCACCGGGCCGGTGGGGTACGTCGGTGAGGTGGCCAACTGGACGATCGCGAAGACGGCCCGGTCGTCGGTCACGACCCCGTGAACGCGCGTGCCGTCGCGGTCGGCCGTCCGGACCACGCGGCCGTGCGCCATCAGATCGCGCACCTCCTTGGCCCGTTCGATCCAGCGGGCCAGCTCCGCGAGCTCGGCGTCGGACGCCTGCCGCACGTCCCACTCCACGCCCACGTGCCCGAACAACGCGGTGCCCGCGCGGAACGAGAGCTCGTGCGTCCGGCCGGTCGTGTGGGCGCGCGGCGGCCCGATGTGGGCGCCGAGGTACTCCGGCGGGACCAGCAGGCCGGTCCACCGCTGGATCTCCTGGCGCTCCAGGGCATCGTTGCAGTCCGACGTCCACACCCGATCCGCCCGCGACAGGACGCCCAGGTCGACCCGGCCGCCGCCCGAGGAGCACGATTCGATCTCCAGGCCTCCGAACCGTTCCTTCAGCAGGTCGATCATCCGGTAGAACGCGAGCGTCTGTGCGTGCACCAACCGGACGCCGTCGGCGTCCGTCGCCTCGATCAGGTCGCGGTTGTGATCCCACTTGAGGTAGGCGACGCCGAGGCGTCCGACGATGTCGGTGAGGCGTCCGGCGATGTGCGCGAAGGCGTCCGGGTCGGCGAGATTCAGCACGTGCTGATGACGCACGCGCAGCGGCAGCCGATCCGGCAGCCCGAGGATCCACTCGGGGTGCCGGCGCGCGAGCTCCGAGTGCGGGTTCACCATCTCGGGCTCGACCCACAGGCCGAACTCCATGCCGAGGCTGCGCACCTTGTCGGCGAGGGGTTCGAGCCCCCCGGGCCAGACCTCGCCGGACACCTCCCAGTCGCCGAGCCCCGAGGTGTCGTCGCGGCGCGAGCCGAACCAGCCGTCGTCGAGCACGAACCGCTCGACGCCGAGGCCCGCTGCGGTCTCGGCCAGCTCGGCCAGCCGGCCGTACTCGTGGCTGAAGTAGACCGCCTCCCACGTGTTCAGCGTGATGGGCCGCGGACGCCGCTCCCCGCGCGTCCGCCGGAGCCAGGCGTGGTAGCGGCCGCTGAGCTCGTCGAGCCCGTCGCCGCGCGAGTACAGCAGCGTCGGGGTCGCGTAGCTCTCCCCCGGCTCGAGCACGAGCTCACCGGGCAGCAGCAGCTCGCCGCCGGCGAGGATCTGCTCGCCGCCCGGCAGACGCTCGGCCAGGTGCGTGTGGTTGCCCGACCAGGCGACGTGCACGCCCCACACCCGCCCCGACCGGAAGCCGAACCCGGCCTCGCCCGCGATCATCAGCGACGTCGCGGACAGCCCGGTGCGCCCGCGCCGGTTGTCGCGGCGCAGGGTGCCGATCGCGAACGGGTGCCGCTGCGGACTGCGCTCACGCAGGTGACGCCCCGCGAAGTCGAGCAGTTCGGTCGCGCGCAGCGGCACCTGCAGCGCGGGGGTCAGCGCGTCGAGCGTGTAGGCGTCGGGGCCCGTGTTCGTGAGCGACGCCCCCAGCTCCACGACCCCCTCGGGGGTGAGGTCCACCGTCAGGGTGAGCTGCAGCCCGGGCGACACGGCGACGATCGACGCGGACGCGCCGTCGGCGTCCAGGCTCTGCACGACGAACGCGTGCGTGGACGTCTTCCCCGCGCGGTGGCCGGCGAGGCCCGGGGTTCCGAGCCAGCCGCTGGACTCCTCGGGCAGCAGGGAACACTCGGCGAGGCGTTCGGTCTGGTCGGAGACGAACTGCGGCGTGAGGGTGCCGGTCAGGTCATCCGTGGGCGGCAACTCCGCCCCCCAGTAGGTGACGACCGGCAGGCGCCCGTCATTGCTAGTCAGCACCAGGGTGGTACCGCCGCTGGTGAGGGAGAGTGACGACGCAGGCACGGGTTTATTCTGCAACAGAAAAAACAGCGGGTCAATGGGTTTGCGGCACAATGTCGCGCATGGACATGACGGGGCTCAGCGCGGCGCATCGACGGCTGTTGCTCCTGCTCATTCAGCAGGGGCCGCTGCGGCGGCGCGAGCTCGGCGCCCTCATGGATCTGAGCCCCGGCAGCATCACGCGGCTCACCAAGCCGCTCGAGGGGCGCGGGCTCGTCGTGGCGACCTCCGAGCAGGTGAACGCGACCGGGCGTCCGGTGCACCGGCTGGAGGCGGCCCTCCCCGCCGAGACGATCGTGGGCGTGTCGCTGAGCGGCGAGGCGCTGCGCGTCGTCCGGACCGACCTGCGCGGCCGGACGCTCGGCGTCGCGGCCGGGGTGCTCGACTCGGCCGAGTCCACGAGCGTGGTGGCGCGGATCGGCGACCTGGTCGAGGGTCTGACCGGCGAGCAGCCGGACTCCCGCACCGTCGGCCTGGGCGTCGGCGTGAGCGGCATCGTGCGGGGCGGGCGCGATGTCGTCCGGTCGCTGCACCTCGGTGACCGGCTCGTGCCGCTCGGACGGATGCTCGAAGAGCGGCTCGGCATCTCCTGCGTTGTCGCGAACGACGTCGCCGCCGTCGCGCTCGACGAGGCGTGGTTCGGCGTGGGTCGGGACGCCGGCTCATTCCTCGTCGTGACGGTCGGCGAGGGCGTGGGCGGCGCGGCGGTCTTCCGCGGGGTGGTCCCCGACGCCGAGGCCCACGGCATCGGCCTGCTCGGCCACCTGCCGGTCGCCGGCCCCGACGGACGGATGGTGCGGGCCGGCCAGACGCTCACGGACGCCGCGCTGCTGCGGCGGGCGGCGTCCGCGGGGTCGGCGGCGACGACCGCCGCCGAGGTAGCTGCTGGGCTGGACGCCGCGGCCGTGACCGCGTGCCGGGAATTCGCCTGGGCGTGCGGGTCCCTCGTCGCGACGGGCGCGGCCTTCGTGGTGCCGGACGCCGTCGTCCTGCTGGGCGAACGCGCCGGCGTCGTGGCCGCATACCGCGCCGACTTCGACGAGGGCGTCGCCTCCGCGCGCGAGGGAGTCGCTCCCCCGCTGGCCGTGACGATCCGCGCTCACGACCGCGACGTGTGGGCGCACGGCGCCGCCGTGGCGGCGCTCGTGGCCCACGTCAGCCGGCCGTAGCGCGAAGGCGGGCGGTTCGGCCGGGCGTCCTCCGAACGGACGCCCTGTGGACGGACGCCCTCCGAACGGACGCCCGCGGCGTCCGGCCGATCAGGACAGCTCTCCCTCCAGCAGGTCGTCGGCGAGCACCTGCTTGTTGGTGGAGTAGTCCACCGGAACGTCGACGATGCTGGGCCCCGGCTCCGCGATGGCCTTCCTGAGGACGTCCGCCAGATCCTCGCTGCGCGTCACCCGATGCCCGTGGGCGCCGAAGGATTCGGCGTACTTGACGATGTCGTAGTCGCCGAGCTGGACGCCGGACGTCCGCCCGTACTTCATCTCCTGCTGGAAGGCGACCATGTCGTACGTGCCGTCATTGAAGACCACGTGGGTGAAATTCGCTCCGATCCGGACGGCCGTCTCGAGTTCCATCGCGGAGAACAGGAAGCCGCCGTCGCCCGAGACCGAGACGACGTCGGTACCCGGCCGCACGAGCGTGGCGGCGATCGCCCACGGGAGGGCGACGCCGAGCGTCTGCTGCCCGTTCGAGAACAGCAGCGTCCGTGACTCGTAGGTACGGAAGTGCCGGGCCATGTAGATGTAGTGCGAGCCGACGTCGCACGCCACCGTCGCGTTGTCGGGCAGCACGTCGCGCAGCGTCAGGCAGACGAAGGCGGGGTTGAGGCCCTGGGAATCGTCCCCCGACGGGACCGCGCTCGCCTCGCCCAGGCGCGAGCGCTGCGTGTCGATGATCTCCTGGGACGCCGCGCTCAACTCGAGCCCGGAGAGCCGATCGGTCAGCTCGCGCACGCTGGCGACGATGTCACCCCGTAGTTCGACGTCGGGTCGATAGTTGGAGTCGATGTCGAGGAGCACCTCGTCGAGGTTGACGATGGTGCGCTCCCCGCCGGAGTTCCAGAGATGCGGGTCGTACTCGATCGCGTCGTAGCCGATGGCGAGCACGACGTCGGCCTTGCGCAGGAGGATGTCGCCCGGCTGGTTGTGGAACAGGCCGACGCGGCCCAGGAAGTGGTGCTCGAGCTCGCGCGACACGGCCCCGGCGGCCTGGAACGTCTCGACCACCGGCAGGCCGGTGCGGCTCATGAGCTCGCGGACGGCGGCCACGCCGCCGCCGCACGCCGCGCGCACCCCGAGCAGGATCACGGGAAGCTCGGCCCCACGGATGAGGTCGGCCGCCCGATCGAGTTGGTCGGAGGACGCCGGGCCCAGCTTGGGCGGCAGCAACTGCTCGGGCACGGCCTCGGACGTCTGCTCGGCCAGCACGTCGGACGGCAGGACCAGCGCCGTCGCTCCGCGCGGCATGACGCGGGCGACCCGGAACGCGTTCGTGACCGCCTCGGGCACGTTGTCGGCGTCGTTGACCTCGCCGGTGGACTTCGTGACGGTCGACAGGAAGCCGGCGGCGTCCATGGACTGGTGGGTGTGCTTCAGCCGGTCCGCCCGCGGGACGGCGCCGCACAGGGCGACCATCGGGTCGCCCTCGGCGGTGGCGGTGAGCAGGCCGGTGGCGAGGTTGGTCGTGCCGGGCCCCGAGGTGACGAGCGCGACGCCGGGGGTGTCGCTGAGGCGTCCGACGGCGGCGGCCATGAAGGCCGCGTTCTGCTCGTGCCGGCAGACGATCAACTCGGGCCCGCGCTGGGTCAGGACGTCGTAGACCTGGTCGACCTTCGCGCCCGGCACGCCGAAGACCCAGCGGACGCCTTGGGCCTCCAGGCATTCGACGACGCGCTCGGCGCTGCGGACGGTTGATGCGGACGGGGCGGCGTTCTCGGTCATGGGCGTCCTTTCAGGCTCTGCCGGGCATAGCCTAGGGCCATGGCGACCCGGCATCGAGTTTTCCAGACAGGTTTGATCTCCTCGCTCGCCTCCGGCGTTTTCGAGGACGACATGTCCCTCGCAGAGCTGTTGGGCGAGGGGTCGATGGGCCTCGGCACCTTCAATCAGCTCGACGGCGAGATGGTGATCCTGGACGGGGTCTGCTACCAGCTTCGTTCCGACGGCACGGTGACCCAACCGGGCCTCGACGCGCGGACGCCGTACGCGGTCGTCACGAACTTCGTGCCCTCGATGCGGCAGGAGGTGAAGCAGACCGTCGTGCGGCACGGCATCAGCGAGATCATCGACGCGATGCTGCCGTCGCGCAACTACATGTACGCGATCCGCATCACCGGCGACTTCGCGTGGGTGACGACGCGCACGGTCGAGCGCCAGGAGAAGCCCTACCCCACGCTGGTGCAGGCGACGGATGGGGAAGACGTCGTCCGGTTCGAGAACGTGCGCGGGGTCGTCGCCGGCTTCCGGACGCCGCTGTTCGAGGCCGCGATCTCGGTGGCCGGGTGTCACGCGCACTTCATCGACGATGAGCGGACGCGCGGCGGCCATCTGATCGACTTCGAGATGCACCACGGCGTCGCGGAGATCTGCCTGGGCACCGATCTGGCGCTCCGGCTGCCGTTGACGGCCGAGTTCGGCGCGGCGGATCTCACCCCGGAGGATCTGCAGGCGCAACTCCACAAGGCCGAGCACGCGCAGCACTAACGCGCCCACGTGACTTGCCGGTGAGCCGGTCGCGGATCTACCGCCCGATGGGGCAACCGAAGCCGTGGTTCACAGCCCAGATCACCGCCTGACTGCGGCGTTCGGCGCCGATCTTGCGGTAGGTGCTGCGAATGTAGGACTTGACCGAGTTGATGCTCAGGTAGAGGCTCTGCGCGATCTCCTGGTTGCGGAGCCCCTGGGTGATCAGCTCGAGGACCTCCGACTCGCGGTAGGTGAGGCCCTCCTTGCGTCCCGGCCAGTCGCACTCGTCGGCCGCCGGCGGGAGGCGTCCGGCGAACAGGCGCTCGCCCGCGGCGACGCGCTCCAGCGCGCGGACCATCGTGGGCGCCGTCCAGGCCTTGGAGAGGTACGAGTCCGCGCCGGCCCGGTAGCCGAGCGCGATCTGGCGCGCGCCCGTCTCCCACGAGTACAGGGCGAGTCGCGCGACGTGCGGGTCGTGCAGCAGCCGCTCGATGACGATGCGGTCGAAGTGGCCGGCTCGGAACGGGTCGTACAACGCGAGGTCGATGCGTCGGCGCACCTGCTCGCGTGAGTCCAGGGTGACCAGACGCAGCGTCGGATGCCCGGACAGGATCGTCCGGAGCCCGCCTGAGACGAGTTCGGCGTCGTCGACGATCGCCACGGTGAGGGTGGGGCCGTGAGCGGCGTGGTAGGGCACGGTCATGCTGCCCGCCTTTCTGCCGCGGAAGTTCCGCGGGGCACTCCTCCATGAAAACAGCCGACGGCGATTGACGCACCACCGGAAACGAAGGCCGAGGGACGGAATGCCAACATGAGGCGGCCCGGGCAACTGACGTTCAGCTCCCCGGGCCAACGAGACCGCCCTCCAGGGACGGCCGGGTCTCGCCTCACCATTGTGCGTCCGACCCTTGCGCGTCGAGGGCCCCGATTTCGCTTTCGTGCCTAGTCGTACGCTTTGGCACGGACTATCGTGACGAATGTTCGGGCCGCAGGTGGACGCCGACAGCGTCGCCGGCCGACGGTCTGGGTGAGCGCGGTGGGGGTGAACATGCCGGTCAAGACGGTCCACGTGGCGACGAAGGATCCCGACGAGGCGTATTCGATCATCAACGACACCTACGCGCCCGTGCGGCCCATCCGCTTCACCGGGGCGGACGCGAGCGTCTCCTTCGAGTTGTCGGCCTTGGAGGTCGGCGGGCTGCACGCCAGCCACATCCGGCACACCCTCGCCGCCCGCGGGGTCGCCGCGCCGTTCGCGGGCTTTGGCGTGAGCACCCACCTCGGCGGGCGGAGTCGCTGGTCGACGGGCGGCCTCGACGTCCGCCTGGCGCCCGGCGGCGTGTCGCGCTATCCGACCGGTCACGCCCTGACCGTCGACATGGACGGTCTCGACACGACCCTGCTGCGGGTGCCGATGGCCGACGTCGAGCGTCTCGCCGATGAGTACTCGGGCGTCGCGCCCTCGCAGCTGCGGTTCGACGGGGTGCTGCCCATCAGCGAGAGCGCGTCCGCCCGATGGAGGTTGCTGGCGGGCTTCGTCCACCGCGCCCTGCGGGCCTCGACGCCGGGCTCCGACAACCCGCTGATCGTGCGCCAACTCGTCGACCTGATCGCGGCGACGGCGCTCGCCGTCTTCCCGAACATGACCATGACCAGGGAATACACGCCGAGCGAGGGCGGCGTCGCGCCCGCGGCCGTCCGGCGGGCGATGGCGTACATCGAGGGCCACGCGCGCGAGCCCGTCACGCTGACCGACATCGCGGACGCGGTGGGCACGACCGGACGCGCGGTGCAGGCCGCCTTCCGGCGTCACGTCGGCAGGACTCCGATGCGTTACCTGCGCCAGGTTCGGCTCGAACGCGCCCATCGCGACCTCCAGGCCGCCGACCCGGCGGCGGGGGCGACCGTCGCGGCCGTCGCCGAGCGGTGGGGGTTCACGCAGGCGGCCCGCTTCTCGGAGTTCTACCGGAAGACGTTCGGCGTCCCCCCGAGCAGCACGCTCCGCTCGTGACCGGACCCGGGGCGCCCGAACGGGTGAGCCAAGCGGTCGGCGTCGAGGACGCCGCGATGCTCCTGAGCGCCCGGTCGACGCTGTTCCGCTGACGGACGCCGGCGGGCGTCAGTCGGCGGCGTCCGCTTTGGCGAACTGGCCCTCGTAGGCGTCCAGGTCGATCTGATCGGCGGTGACGGACTTGCGTCCGTAGTAGACGTCGGCATCCACCTCGCCGGTCGCCTTGCCGACGAGCATGGCGACGAAGGTGTCGCCGTTGACGTTCAGGAACGTCCGGATCATGCCGGTGAACCAGTCCACCGCGATGAGCAGACCGACGGCGTGGAACGGCAGGCCGAGCGACGTGGCGAGGAACATCGCGATGACCGGGAAGCCGCCGGGCACCGTGATCGTGCCCATGTTGAGCAGGATCGCGAGGCCCATGCCGAGCACGATCTGCCCCGGCGTCAGGCTGACGTTGCCGGCTTGGGCGAGGAACATGACGACGATCATGTAGTTGAGCACCGCGCCGTAGGAGCCCATGGTGAGGCCGACGGCCAGGGTGAAGTTCGCGACGCGCTGGCTGACGCCGACCTTCTCGACGGTGTTGCGCAGGACGGTCGGGAACGTGACGGCCGAGCTCGTCGTCGTGACGGCGATGGCGGTCTGCTCGGCCAGATGCTTCGGCAGGCGCGCCGGGTTCAGCCCGGTGCGCGCCCAGACGACGGCGACCATGATGACGAGCAGGATGAGGACGCCGGCGAGCGTCGTCCCGAGGTAGGCCAGCGCGGTGGTGACGACGGCGAAGCCGACGTCACCGGCGAGGTCGGCGAGCAGGCAGAAGACGCCGATGGGCGCGAGGTACATGACGAAACGGATCATCAGCAGCACGACCTGCTGGATCTGGTCGGCCACGTCGAGCACGAGCCGGTTGCCCGACGTCGCGATGTACTGGTTGAGCGCGACGCCGAACAGCAGCGAGAACACGATGATCGGGATCATCGACGCGGTCGACATCGCGTTGAAGATGTTCGTGGACACGAAGCTCAGCAGCGTGTCCTGCCAGCCGGTGGACGCCGCCGCCGACTTCTGCAGCGACGGGTCGAGTTCGCCCGTGTAGACCATGCCCCGGCCGGGCTGGATGGCGACGCTCAACGCGTAGGCGAGCACCGCGGCGACGGCGGAGAAGCCGAGCATCCAGGCGAACGTGCGCGCGGCCATCTTGCCCATGCCGGCGCCGCTCATCGAGCCGGTCGCCACGATGACGGACGCCATCACGAGCGGCACGATCGACATCTGGATCAGTCGGATGAACATCGTCCCGATGAACTGCAGATTGCCCGCCCATTCGCCGACGAGCAGGCCAAACGCGATGCCCGCGACCGCGGCGATGCCGATGAGCGTGGCGGGATTCTTGAGGACTTTCATGCGACGGTGGCCCCTTCGAGGATCTGGTTGACCCGCGCATCCTATGACGGCCCTGTTATCGCTCCGTTTCGCCTGTGAGTCGGCCGCGTTTCAGTGCGCGGGATGGTGGGCTGTCGCGCCGATGACGATCCCAGCTCAAACCTGGATCAAATCCACACAGATGGCACCCGAGTGTGTGAGGATTGTATCCATGATGAGGGTTGACGATCTGCCGCCGACGTTCACCACCGACCAGGCCCGCGCCTTGGGGGTGCATCCCCGCGAGCTCTACGCGTGGCGAGACGACGAGGCGGTCCTCGAGCTGTCGCGAGGGGTCTTTCGCCGCGCCGACGCGCCGCCGGCGTCCTTGCCGGACGTGCTCGCGGTCTCGCTGCGAGCCCCGCGGGCGATCGTCTGCTGCGTCTCCGCGGCCGCCATCCACGCCATCACGGACGAGCTGCCGTCCGCCGTGCAGATCGCCGTCCCTCGGAGCGGCCACAGCCCCGCCATCGACTTCCCGCCCACCACGGTGCTCCGGTTTGCGGATGCAGGTTTCGAACTCGGCCTGAGTTCCGTCGAGGCCGCCCCGGGCGAGAGCGTGCGCGTCTACGACGCGGCACGCACCGTCGTCGATCTGATTCGCCTGCGGCACCGATTCGGCGAGTCGGTCGCCTACGCGGCCCTCCAGCGGTACCTGTCGGGCCCGCAGAGCCGCCCGGCGCAGCTCCTGAAATACGCCGACGCCCTGGGCGCATTTGGCCCCGTTCGCGCCGCCCTCGACGTGGCGGTGTCTCGATGAACCGCCCCACGCGCAGCAGCCCCGAGGGGCGGGCCTACCTCGATCTGCAGAACCGTGCACGCCGGGAGAAGCGGGGCACCCAAGAGTTCTTGACGATGTACGTCGTCGAGCGCTGGCTGGCTCGTTTGTCGAAGTCGCCGTACGCCGAGGATTTCGTCCTCAAGGGCGGCATGTTGATGGCGACATTCGGGGTGCGGCGTCCGACGGTGGATGCGGACACGCTGGCGCGCAATCTTCCGTCGGACCCCGAGGCTGTGGCGCGGCGCGTCGTCGAGATCGCCGACATGGCGGATCCCGAGGATGGGTTGGTCTTCATGACCGAGACGGTCAAGACCTCCATCATCCGCGATCAGGCCCGGTACTCAGGGGTACGCGTCATCATGGACGCCCGCCTGGCGACCGCACGCGTGAGCCTTCATCTCGACGTGAACTTCGGCGACCCGGTCACCCCGGAGCCGGCCCTCGTCGAGTTGCCGTCCCTTCGCGGCGGTTCAGGCCCGGTGCGGGTGCTCGGATACCCCATCGAGTCGGTGCTCGCCGAGAAGATCGTGACCGCG
>NZ_JBDHZL010000071.1:0-13325 GCF_039811905.1 Nigerium sp.
GGCGTCCGCGGCGGCGTCCGTGGGCGTGCTGTTTCTCGGCTGGCAGGCGGGCACCGCCCACGGACAGACCGCGCTCACGCCGACCACGCCCACCACGACCACGACGACCTCCGGGGCGTCCGGAACGTCGGGGGGCTCGTCGTCCGGCACCTCGTCGTCCGGCACGTCTTCGTCCGGCACCTCATCGTCCAACTCGTCCACGAGCGGCGGGACGTCCGCGTCCACCAGCGCGTCCGGCACCTACACCGGCACGACCGAGACCCACCGGTACGGGTCGGTGACCGTCACGGTGACGCTCAGCAACGGCACCATCACGAACCTCAACGCCGACGTCGTCTCCGACGGTGAACACCGAAGCGAGAGCATCAATGCGGAGGCCGTCCCGATGTTGGAGAGCGAGATCAAGTCCGCGAACAGCGCCGACGTCTCGACCGTCAGCGGCGCGACCTACACGACGACCGCCTACCTCGAGTCGCTGCAGTCGGCGCTCGACCAGGCCAAGTGATCCCGTGAACGCGACCTCCGAGATTTCGCGGACGCCGTCCCCCTCGGACGCCTTGCCTCACGACCCCGCGCCCGCCCTCACTCTCGCCGAGCCCTTCGTCTTCGAGGCGATGGGCACGGTCGTCAGCGTCCGGGCGGTGGGCGGCGTCCCCGCGGCCGCGCGCCCTCACCTCCGGGACGCCTTCGAGGCCCTCGAGGACCGCTTCAGCCTCTACCGGCCGGCGTCCGAGGCGTCCCAGGTCGCGAACCGGACGCTCACCCTGCGGCAGGCGTCCGACGAGTACCGCCGCGTCTACGACCTCGCGATCGACTGGCGCGCCGCGACCAGCGGCGCGTTCACCCCCCACCGCCCGGACGGTGCCGTCGACCTCTCGGGCATCGTCAAGGCGCTTGGCATCCAGGCCGCGGCCGCCGTGCTGGACGCCCACGGCGTCCACGACTACGTGCTGAACGCGGGCGGCGACGTCGTCGTGTCGGGCGCCCAGCCCGACGGACGCCCCTGGGTCGTCGGCATTGTCGATCCCGACGACCGGACGCGGCTGCTCAGCCAGTACTCCGCGCCGGTCCCCGTGTCGGACGCCGGCGGCGAACCCACCTCCGCCCCCACCCGGCGAGCCGTCGCGACGTCGGGCGTCGCCGAGCGCGGCGACCACGTCTGGCACCTCGGCTCCGACGACACGTTCTGCCAGGTCACCGTGGTGGCCGACGACATCGTCACGGCGGACGTCTTGGCCACGGCCGTCCTCGCCGGCGGCCCGGGGACGTTAGCCGAAGCCACGACGGGATGGCCGGGTCTCGAGGTGCTCGCGTGCGCCCCCGACGGACGCCGTTGGGCCACCCCCGCCTTCCGAGCCTGAGAAAGAGCATTAACTTCTTCTCAGGAGAAAGGGGTGTCGGCGTCCGCCTGTCGGGCCGACACGCCCGGAGTTGACGAACAATGTCATGCAAGCGAGGAAACAGCAGGTTGACTAGTGCAGACAACGTTCTCAGTCACCCTTGAGTAGGACTCGATCATCCCTAGGAACGACCAGGTTTGGACTTAAGTTCACTCCCTCGGTTGAGCAGGACTCTTGGTTTTTTCTTATAATGGGTCCATGCGTAACCCCAACGCCCTCGACGGGATGGTGCGGTGGCTCGCGGTGACGGCCGTGGGTGTCGTGCTGCTGCTCGTGCTGCCCCGGGAACTCCTCGGCACGCAGCCCCTGCGCCTCGGGCGGCTGGTCTTAGCGCCGTCGGCCCTCGTCGGGGGCGCCGTGCTCGTCGGCGGCTGGGTGTACGCCCTGGTGCACCTCGGGCTCCTGGCTCGGCGTTGGGCGCGTGACTGGGTGGCATCGCTGGCGGCGTCCGGCATCGTCGTGCTTCCGCCGTTCGCCGTCTGGGCCGGCTTGTCCGGCGGCCCGCATCTGGCGATGTGGCTGGGTTTCGCGGCCGGGGTGTCCTTCGTGGCCTGGGCTCTGCGCACTGATTGGCTCGCACGCCTGGTCGAGCGAAGCATGTCGGTCACCAGCCTGCCATGATGAGGGCATGACGGAAGAGCGCGAGATCCTGGAGTGGCAGCAGTTCGGGGACGCCTGCCGCGAACTCACTCAGAGCGTCGTCGACTCGGGTTTCGAGCCCGACATCGTGCTCTCCATCACCCGGGGCGGGCTGCTCCCCGCGGGGGTGATCTCCTACGCGCTCGACATCAAGAACGTGCACATCATCAACGTGGAGTTCTACACCGGCGTCGACGAGCGACTGCCCGAGCCGATCTTCCTGCCGCCGCTGCCGGCGACCAGCTATCTGGCCGAGCAGAAGATCCTGATCGTGGACGATGTCGCCGACACCGGCGAGACCCTCCGCATGGTGCGCGACTTCGCCGACCGCATCGCCCTGGAGAGCCGCGTCGCCGTGCTGTACGAGAAGCCGCGCTCGATCATCGCCTGCGACCACGTGTGGAAGCGCACCGACCGGTGGATCTCCTTCCCCTGGTCGTCGCAGCCCCCGCTCGTGAAGCGCTCGGCCGCCGTCAAGGACTGACCGCGCGGGGCGCGCCCGGGTAGGTTTCACCGCGAGCGCCCGACCCTGACTGGCGCGTTCTCAGTGGCCCCCGCTGAGCGGAACCTCGCTCACGGCCCCGCGCCGAGAACGCGCCAGTCAGGGTCCGGGGGTGGGCAGAGCACACGTCGGCCACCAGGACGCAGAGTTGGTTGCCACATCGGTAACCAACTTCTATCCTGGTGTCAGGAGGCGTCATGACCGGCGAAGACATCCATCCCATCGTCCCCGAGGACGCCCGCGCGAGCCTCACGGAGGTCGAGCGCGCGCGGCAGGAATCGGCCCAGCTCGCGCTCGAGACCTGGTGGACGTACGCGCTGGTTTCGGTGGCCGTCGGCGCTGGGGTGGGCGCCGTCAGCTTCCGGACGCCCGCCGGCTACATCGCCGGCGGCGTATTCCTGCTGCTCGTGACGGCCGGCGCGATCGTGGTCGCGGTGCGGCAGCGCCGCCGGCGCCGCGGACGCATCCTCGACGAGAGGGTCCTCCGCGACACCTGGTGGCGCTACGCCGCGTGGTACACCCCGCTGTTCGTGCTCACCGCGATCCGGCCCGACCCGGCCTGGCAGCCGTGGTTCGCGCTCGTGGCCGGCGTCGTGGTGGCGTCCGTCAGCTACGTCTACCTTCGCTGGACCGATCGTTATCAGGCTCGCCGCCTCGCCGCCGGCGACTACGGCCCCTACGACATGGTGTGAGCCGCGCATGGTCAACGCCCGGTTCGACGACCTCATTCACGCGCCGCTGCGGCTGCGCATCTGCGCGGCGCTCGACACGGCGTCCGACATCGAGTTCGCGGCGTTGGAGAAGCTGCTCGACGTCACGACGCCGAACCTGTCCAAGCAGTTGAAGCTGCTCACGGACGCCGGCTACGTGCGGCTCGACAAGCGCCGCCAGGCGGTGGGGCGCCCTCGGACGTGGGTGGCCCTCACCGCCACCGGACGCCGCGCCTACCGCGGGCACGTGCGCGCGCTGCAGGAGCTCATCGCGCCGACCCCGGACGCGAACGCGCCCGGGACCGAGTGATCGGACCCGGGCGCGCGGCAGCCTCAGGGCGGGGTCGACCCGCCCGTCAGCGCGCGATCAGAGGTACTCGCCGAGCGCCTTGATGAGGCTCGCCTTGGTCTTACCGCCCGTCATCGAGTTGACGACCTCGCCGTTCACGAACACCTGCAGGGTCGGCAGGCCGAGCACGCCGTACTTCACCGGGGTGTCGGGGTTGGCGTTCGTGTCGAGCTTGAGGAACGTCACCTTCTCGCCGTGCTCTTTGGCCAGCTCGTCGATGATCGGCGACAGCTGACGGCAGGGGGCGCACCAGTCGGCCCAGTAGTCGACCAGCACGGGCTTGTCGGACTTCAGCACCTGCTGCTCGAAGGTGGCGTCGGTGACTTCTTCGACCTCGGACATGACTCTCCTTCTCGGTGGGACGCGGCCACGCTAGCGGGCGGGGCCGACAGTTTTTCGGGGGACCGGTGGGTGTGCTCGGGACCGGTCGTCGTTCGACGCGGACGCCTCAGGCCGTCGGCACCGGCTCCTCGCCGCGTGCGTGGGCCTTCTCGATCTCGACGGCGTCGGCCAGGGTGGCCAGGTAGCGCTCGGCGTCCAGCGCGGCCGCGCAGCCCGTGCCGGCCGCGGTGATCGCCTGCCGGTAGGTGTGATCGACGAGGTCGCCCGCCGCGAACACGCCCGGGATGTTGGTGGCCTGCGAGCCCGGCTGCACGAGGACGTACCCGGCGGCGTCCACATCGATCTGATCGCGCACCAGCTCGGAGCGCGGGTTGTGGCCGATGGCCACGAACACGCCCTGCACGGGCAGGGTGCGGGTCTCGCCGGTCACGGTGTCTTTCAGCACGAGGCCCTCGACGGCCTTGTCTCCCTCGATCGCCTCCACCGTGCTGTTGAACGCGAACCGGATCTTCGAGTCGGCCTGCGCCCGCGCCTGCATGATCTTGGACGCGCGGAACTCGTCGCGCCGGTGCACGATCGTCACCGAGTTCGCGAAGCGCGTGAGGAACGTCGCCTCCTCGATCGCGGAGTCGCCGCCGCCGATGACCGCCAGATCCTTCCCCTTGAAGAAGAAGCCGTCGCACGTGGCGCACCACGAAACGCCCTTGCCGGAGAGCCGATCCTCGTCGGCGAGCCCCAGCCGCCGGTACCCGGACCCCATCGCGAGGATCACGGTCTTGGCCTCATACCAGGTGCCCTCGGAATCCTTCACCCGCTTGATCGGGCCGGACAGGTCGGCCTCGGTGACGTCGTCGGTGATGAGCTCGGCGCCGAACCGCTCGGCCTGCGCCTTCATGTTCATCATCAGGTCGGGGCCCATGATGCCCTCGGGGAAACCGGGGAAGTTCTCGACCTCCGTCGTGTTCATGAGCGCGCCGCCGGCCTCGAGCGCCCCCTCGAACACGAGGGGCTTCAACTCGGCCCGCGCCGCGTAGACCGCGGCCGTGTAGCCGGTCGGGCCGGAGCCGATGATGATGACTTCGCGGACGTCCGTCATGGTTCCTCACACAGATTCGACAATGATTGCCTCGAGCCTAACGTCCGGACGCCGTCCGGCGGGTTCGCGACGTCCCCCTCAGCGCCGGACGCCCGCGCGGTATTCCCGCGGGGGGCGGACCCTACCGGCCGACCTGGATCTCGGCGATGCTGCCCTGGTACGCGCTACCGGACGCCGCCTGCGGCAGCCGGGTGAGGTACACCAGCACGAAGCGCGTAGTCACGGGCTGGTCGAGGTTCACCGTGAAGTCCCCGGAGCTGGCCGGCACCTCCTTGACGGTCCGCCATTCGTTCTCCGAGCGCATCGGCGGGACGACGGCCGCGGAGTCGCTCGGCACCCGGATCTGCGCGGTCGTCGCGCCCGAGCCGAGGTCGAGACGCACCCACGAGACTTCCTTGGCCGAGCCCAGGTCGACGACCAGCCCGACGCCGGGCTTGCGCCCGTTCAGGTCGGGGCTGCGGCCGTAGCGCTCGGTCGTCCACGACGTGCCCGGACGCCCGTCGGTCGCGTTGCCCACCTGGCCAGGGTTTTCGCGGTTGTCGCCACCGTCGCCGCTCGGGTCGAAGTCGCGCACCGACGAGATCGCGTACGTCTCGACCGGGCCCGCCGGCCCGCGGCGGGAGACGATCGCGTTGCCGAGGACGCCGATCAGGCTGAGCACGAGCACGATGCCGAAGCCGGCCATGAGCACCTTGAGCCACGTCCGGGGCGGCTCGGGCGTCGGCACGGCGTGGATCGCGTGATCCTCCGTGATGTGGTCGCGCTTCGGCGGCGGCACCGGCGTGAACGGCGCCGTGGCCTCCTCGTTGCGGTCGAACTCGTAGGCCTCGGTCGCGCCGTCGACGTCGTCATCGTCGTCATCGTCGTCGTCCGCGGAGTCGGCGGCGCCCGGGGCGTGGTGGCCGCGGTCGGCGTCCACGGGCAGACGCTGGCTGAGGGACGCCCCCGCGGCCAGCGGGGACGCCAGCAGGCCCGCGTCGGAGACCTTCGCGAGGTGGACGGGGTGCACGGGGTAGCGCAGCCGGCGGTCGAGGTCGTGCGAGGCGTCCAGGCCGCGGAGGATGTCGTTGAGCGCCCGGCTGATGTCGAGCGCGGTCGTCAGCCGCGTGGCCCGGTTCGCCGGCACGGGGCTGAGGATGCGGTCGACGATGCCGTTGATCGCCGGCGAGAAGCCGGCGCGCACCTGCCGGGGGAGCAGCGGGCGTCCGTGGGAGTCGGTCGGCACGGGCTGAAGGCCGTAGCCGGGGCCGTCGGGCCAGCGGGCCAGCAGGGCGGCGTAGAGCACCTTGCCCAGGCCCTCGACGTCGAGCTGCTCGCCGGGGGTCGTGTCGTCGGCGTCGGGGTGCAGCGCCGCCTCCACCAGGAACCCGACGATCTTCACGTTGCCGCTCGCCGTGATGACGACCGTGTCGGGGTTGAGCTCGCGGTGGTAGAGCCCTTGGGCGTGCATGCCGATGAGGCCGTCGGCGAGCTCGCGGACCATCCAGGCCGCCTCCGCCTCGGTGAGCGGGCCGTGCTTGAGGGCGAGCTCCAACGACTGGCCGGGGGCGTACTCGCAGACGATGTACGAGCCGTGCGGCTCGTCCTCGACGAGCACCGCGTCCAGCACGCGGAGGAAGCGCGAGTCGGTCGCCGGGGCGGCCTTGCGGGCCTCGTCGAGGATCTCGAGGGTCCGCGGGTCGTCGGGTGCCAGCACGTGGAGGAGCACGGGGCGCGACAGCATCTGGTCGAACCCGAGCCACGTCTCGGTGCCCGCGCGGCGGTACAGGCAGCGGTCGAGTCGGTAGCGCTCGTCGAGAACCTGCCCGGTGTGCACCAGGCGCTCGCCGTCGGGGTCGGTGGCCGACGTCGAGGACGCCGGGCCCTCGCCCGGCTCGGGGTACGTCATCGGCTGCGGGGTCGCGCCCGCGGCCGGGGGGACGTCGGGGCCGGTCAGGTCGTTCGACGCGACTGCCGCGGCGTCCGGGGGTGGCGGCTCGTTGCCGCCCTTGCCGCGCCGCCGCAGGACGCCGACGAGCTGGCTCGCCTCGGGGATGCCCAGCCGGTTGGCGAGCACGAAGAACGAGGCCACCGCGATGACCGCGGACGCGACGAAGCACACCGCGATCACGACGCGCGACTGGTCGAGCGACCACCACGTGATGACCGCCGCGACCAGCGCGCCGGGCAGCACCGCGACGCCCAGCCGGGCGAGCTGCTGCAGGATCGGGCGTCCGTGCAGCGCGGGCAGGCGCCGCTTGAGCGCGCGCCAGGTGATGAACGCGCCCAGGAAGTAGGACGCCGCGTACGCGATCGCCAGGAACGGCGCGACGAGCGCGGGGCTGTGCCAGAAGCCCACCAGCACCAGCGCGAGCACGGCGTTCGCGCCGGAGATCGCGATCTGGAGGAAGAACGGCGTCCGGGTGTCCTCGAGCGCGTAGTAGCCGCGCAGGCACACGTATTGGACGGTGTAGGGCACGAGGCCGACCGCGAAGCAGGCGAGCGTCCACGCGACGGCGGGCCAGTCGCGGGCGCCGGCCCCGTTGCCGAAGACCAGCATCGCGAACGGGGCCGCGAGCACGAGCAGCCCCACCGACGCGGGAAGGATGAACGTGTTCGCCAGGCGCAGGGTGCGGGTCGTCTCCGTCGCGACGCCGTCCATGTCGCCCGCGGCGGCCAAGCGGGACGCCGACGGCAGCATCGCCGTCGCCAGCGACACGGTCAGCAGCGAGTGGGGCAGGATCCAGACCAGGTAGGCCGTGTTGTACGTCGCGTAGCCGGCGCCGCCGTCGGTCGCGGACGCGGTGGCCGACGTCGCGAGCTGCGTGACCAGCATCGAGACGAGCTGGATGACGAGCACGTAGCCCAACATCCACTTGGCCAGGTGGAACGTGGCGCCCAGGCCCTGACCCTTCAGGTCGAACCGCGGCCGGTAGCGGAACCCGATCGCCCGCGTCGGCGGGATGAGCGCGGCGGTCTGCAGGACGATGCCGAGCGTCGACCCGCCGGCCAGCAGCCACGCCTGCTCGTTGGTGAACGGCACCGACTTGTCGCCGTGGGTGCCCCAGACCCCGATGTAGGCCCCGAGCACCGCGATGGTGACGATGTTGTTCACGATGGGGGCCCACATCATCGGGCCGAACTTGTCGCGGGCGTTCAACACCTGCCCGACGAGGAAGAACGCGCCGAAGAAGAAGAGCTGCGGCATCGTGATGTAGGCCATCAGCATCAGTTGCTGCCAGTGGGCGGCCATCGCGGGGGCGCGCCACGAGCTCGCCCACAGCCCCATGAGCTCGGGCGTGAAGACGTAGGCGATCGCGGTGAGCAGCGCCAGCGCGATCAGGAAGGCCGTCATGATGCGGTTGATGAAGGCCTCGCCCTTGTCGGCGTCCGACTTGATGTGCCGCACGATCTGCGGCACGAGCACCGTGTTCAGCGCCCCGCCGGCGAAGATCATGTAGAGGTTGTTCGGGACGACGGTCGCGAGGTTGAAGGCGTCCGCCTGCCGCGTCGTGTTGCCCAGGGCGATCACGATCAGCACCGACCGGACGAAGCCGAGCGCGCGCGAGATCATCGTCCCCGACGCCATGACGGCCGTCGCGTTCAGCAGCCGGCGTCCGGACGCCTGCTGTTCGGGCTTGTCGTCACTCATCTCGCGGTGGTTCCCCTGCTCCTTCGGACCTGTCGGATGCGCCACGCCGTCGACGCGACGAGCACGACTCCCGACACCACGGTGATCACCCAGCCGACCGCACCCAGGCTGGTTGCCTCGACCGTGATGGTCACGTCGGGGGTCAGCCTACGGCCATCGAGCGCCTCGACGTGGACTCGGGCGTCCACGACGCCGTTTCCGGACGCCTCGACCGGCAGTTGCGCGGTCTCGCTGTCGCCCGGACGCACCGTCACCTCGCGGGAGTCGCCGACCTCGATCCGCTGCGCGTTGGCGCTCTGGGCGGCCACCCGGACCGTGATCGTGTCGGTCAGCCCGTTGGTCACCGTGACCGGGAACGTGCTCTCCGCCGACGCCATCGTGACCAGGGGCGTCGCCGACAGCCGGATGCCGTCGGAGATCGCCGGCGGCCCGACGCGGGCCTCGATGGCGTCCAGGTAGTTCTCCTGGTAGGCGCGGGCGCCCGACCAGGACTCGCTCGAGATCCGGCACAGGGTGTCGTCGATGGCGTTCGCGACGCCGGAGCGGGGGGCGGCCGAGCCGTAGGCGTCCATCGCCGAGCTGAGCCGGCTCGCGCGGGCGAGAAGCCCGGACGTCACGGCGGGCAGGGACGCCGGCGTCGGGCCGAGCGCCCGCTCGGTCGGACGCTGCGCGATGATCTGGTCGAGCGTGACCCGGTTGAGCCAGCCGGAGCTGCTGCGCTGGTCGATGCTGGCGTCCTCGGCCGTGCGCACCAGCCGGACCTCGGTGCCCGCCGCCCGCGACAGTGCCGACGTGGCGGCCGCCCTCGTCAGGGCCACGTTGCGCACCTGGGGCGCCGTGACCTGCGGCCCGGGCGTGACGGCGCCCACGACGTCGGCGGTCTCGGTGAGCGACCACGGACGCCCGCCCCCGACGGCCGTCGTCAGCACCGGGATGCCGGCGTTGCCGACGATCCGCAGGGCGGCGGCGTCCACGCGGTCGAGCACGGCGAGCGTGGAGAGCTTCAGCGGGGACGCCTCCGTCGCGGCCTGCGCGCGGGCGAGCACGGACGTCGTCCCGAGGGCCGCGCCGCCCGCGATGTCGGGCTGCGCGTAGAGCCCGCGGTAGCCCGACTCGGCCGTCAGCTCCCGGAATCCGGCGAGCCACTGCTGGGCGGCCTGCTGGCCCGAGCCGGCCCGCGTCCCGGTGCCGTCGACGACCCGGTAGCCGTCGGCCATGTCGACGGCCGCGTCGTACAGCGAGGGGTCGATCACGTAGCTGACGCCGGCCCCGCCGGCGGCGGCGACGAGCGTGGTGAGGCGTCCGGAGAGGTCCTGGGCGAGGCTGTCATCGGCGAAGAGGTTCGGCTTGATCTGCGTCGGCCGGGCGCTCAGGACGACCACGGTCGCCACCCGCGGCTGCGTCGAGCCGGGCACGGTGACGAGCGAGCGGTCGCGTTCGACCAGCGAGCGCTTCCCGGACACCGCCGGCGCGGCCGACACGTTCGCGCCGACCCAGTAGGAGGCGTCCCGGCCGAGGCCGAGCTCGGCGAGCGTGCCGCGCAGCGTGAACGTCGAGGACGCCTGCGGCGCGAGCGCCCCGCCCGCGGGCGTCAGGCGGGTGCTCATGGCCGTGTCGAGGCGGGGGGCGGCGCCGTCGGGCAGATCGTCGGACGTCAGCGACTCCGTGATCTCCTCCCGCGTGGTCAGCGGTTGCCGCGAGCGCCACAGGTCGGCGCGCACGGAGTACACGGGCGCCGACGAGTTGTTCGTCACCGTGCCGGTGACGACGACCTGGCCGCCGGTCAGCACGACCGACGTCAGTTGCACATCGACCGCGGACGCCGCCGGCGCGGCCGCCGCGGCGGGCGTCCCGAGCAACGCGGGGACGACGGCGAGCACGAACGCGACGACCCAGGCGGCCAGCCGGCCGCGGGTGCGGCCGGTGCGGCCGGGTCGGGTCATCACGCCGCCCATCGTAGGGCGCCGATCATCCCGGGCCCGCTAAGCTTGTCGACCGTGCCTTCTCTGACCCCGCCGCAACGGCAAGCCCTGGAGCGGGTGGTGCAGTCGGCGCCCTCGGTCCGGCGGCTCGGCGACCTCTTCGCCGGCGCCGGCTTCCAGCTCTACCTGGTCGGTGGCCCGGTCCGCGACGCGCTGCTCGGCCGCGGGGAGAACGATCTCGACTTCACCACGGACGCGCGGCCCGACGACACCGAGCGGTTGCTGCGCCGCATCACCGGCGCGACGTGGGACATGGGCCGCGAGTTCGGCACGATCGGGGCGCGCGTCCGCGAGGGGGCGGAGGACTGGGTCGTCGAGATCACGACGTTCCGCGCCGACGCGTACGACCCGCACTCGCGCAAGCCGATCGTCGCGTTCGGCGACAACCTGGCAGACGACCTGGTGCGCCGCGACTTCCGGGTGAACGCGATGGCCCTGTCGGTGGTGACGGGCGGGTTCGAGGACCCGTTCGACGGCCTGGCCGACCTCTCCGACCGAGTGCTGCGGACGCCGTCGCTGCCGGAGGTGTCCTTCAGCGACGACCCGCTGCGGATGATGCGGGCCGCCCGCTTCAGCTCCCAGCTCGGCTTCACGGCAGCCCCCGACGTCGTCGCCGCGATGACCGACATGGCCGACCGCATCGAGATCGTGTCGGCCGAGCGCGTCCGCGACGAACTCGCGAAGCTGCTGCTCACCGACTCGCCGCGGGCCGGGCTCGACCTGCTCGTGCGCACCGGGCTGGCCGACCGCGTCCTGCCCGAGCTGTCCGCGCTGCAGCGCGAGGTGGACGAACACAACCGCCATAAGGACATCTACGACCACACCCTGACGGTCCTCGAGCAGTCGATCGCGCTGGAGAAGGCGCGGGGGCACGACCCCGACCTCGTCGGACGCCTCGCCGCGCTCCTGCACGACGTCGGCAAGCCCCGCACGAAGAGGTTCGAGGGCGGCGGCAAAGTCTCGTTCCACCACCACGACGTGGTCGGCGCGAAGATGACGAAGAAGCGGCTCACCGCGCTCCGGTTCCCGACCGACGACGTGAAGGCCGTCGCGAAGCTCGTCGAGTTGCACCTGCGCTTCCACGGCTACGCGGACGCGGAGTGGACGGACGCGGGCGTCCGGCGGTACGTGCGCGACGCCGGCGACGAGCTGGAGCGGCTGCACATTCTCACCCGCGCCGACTGCACGACCCGCAACCAGCGCAAGGCGGCCCGGCTGCGGCAGGCCTACGAGCAGCTCGAGTGGCGCATCGACGAGCTCGCGAAGGCCGAAGAGCTGGACGCGATGCGTCCCGATCTCGACGGCACGCAGATCATGGAGACGCTCGGCATCAGGCCCGGCCCGCAGGTGGGGGAGGCCTACCGGTTCCTGCTGGAGCGGCGCATCGAGGAGGGTCCGCTCGGGCCCGACCGGGCCCGCGACGAGCTGCTGGCCTGGTGGGACGCCCGCGGCTGAGGCATCCGCGGGGAAGCGCCGGGGAGGCCGGGCGGCCGCGAGACCGGCGCGTCCGCGGGGAGGCGCCGCGGCGTCCGGGCCCGATCGGGAAATAAGGTGCTGGGCATGGGCACGCTCAAACCGGTGTACGACCACCCCCCGGGGAAGGTGAACGGCGGGCTGTGGACGCGGCTGGCGCGGCTCGACCTCGTCGAGAACCTGTTCTTCGGGGCGGCGTTGGTCTTCTCGTTCGTGTTCGCGCTGATCGTGCTGGCGCAGACGACGCTGGCGCCGGTGTCGATTCTGTACGTCCTCGGGTTCTGGGCGGTGCTGTCGTACCTCGCGCTGCCGCGGCTGCACCGCGTCCTGACGACGCTGTACGTGCCCGACTACTTCATCGGCCGGGCGCGGACGAGCGACGGTCTGCTCGGCGACCCGGTGAACCTCGCGTTCCTGGGGGAGGCGGAGCAGCTGCACGCCGCGATGCGCCGGGCGGGCTGGGTGCAGGCGGATCCGGTCGACCTGACGTCGGCCGTCCGGATGATCACGGCCGCCGTCGGACGCCGCAGCTACCCGAACGCCCCTGTCAGCCCCCTGTTCCTGTTCGGCAACCAGCAGGCGTTCGCATACCAGCAGGAGGTCGAGGGGAACCCGTCGCAGCGGCATCACGTGCGGTTCTGGCCCTGCCCGCCCGGCTGGCTGTTGCCCGGCGGACGCCGCGTCGGCTGGGTGGCGGCCGGCACGTACGACCGCAAGGTCGGCCTCTCGCTGTTCACGTTCCAGGTGACGCACAAGATCGACCGCAACATCGACATCGAGCGCGACTACATCGTCGAGACGCTGCGCTACGGCGTCCCGGAGACGCGGGTCGAGGTCATCGAGGACTTCTCCACCGGCTATCACAGCCGCAACGGCGGCGGGGACGCCGTCGTCACCGACGGCGACCTGCCGGTCGTCGACCTCACGGGCGTGGACGCCTCCGGCGAGCCGGCGCCCCCTCCGGTGAAGACGGACCTCGCGCACGAGGTGGGGCGGCGTCCGCTGTCGGTGTTGATTGCGTTCGTCATGACGCTGAGCTCGATGGGGTCGTCGCTGAGCTACGCCCTGTGGGTCACGATGCGGGAGATCGCGGCCGACCCCGACATCACCACGTCGGCCAGAGTGGCCGTGGTCGCCTGGGTCATGCTGGTGGCGGCCGCCCTGATCTTCCTGGCCTGGCGGACGTTCGAGGGGGGCGAGC
>NZ_JBDHZL010000072.1:0-13142 GCF_039811905.1 Nigerium sp.
GTCCACGAACAGCGAGTACACCCACACCACGATCTGGCCGGCCGGCTGGTTCTTGAAGTGCGGCTGGCGGTTCACCGTCCAACTCAGCAGCCACGACGAGTCGCGGGCGGTCACGATGCCGCCGGTCACCACGCGCCCCGAGAACGGATCGCGCTTGCACACCTTCTGGATGTAGTCGGGAATGCGCTCGTCCAGCGTCGTGACGGTCGCGGACATCCACTTGCTCTCGTCGATCGACGAGCAGAAGACCTCAGGACGCCCGAAGCTCGGGTCTTTGCGCGCGACGCGCTTCCACAGATCCCACGCGGACGCCGGCCCGCGGTTCAGGGGTGCCGGCGTGTGCTGGTCGCCGTACTCGGAGTTGTCGACCAGCGAGCCGATCGTCATGAGGACGAAGTCGTCCCCGCCGAGGTCGACGCCCCCGGCCTCGCCGTCACGCACCCACGCGATGCGGGTGGCGCGCTTGCTGGAACCGGCGAACGCGAAGTCGACGTCGGTGACCTCCGTGCCGTACTGGAACCGGACGCCCTGGTCGAGCAGCCAGGCCGTCATCGGCAGCACGAGCGACTCGTACTGGTTGTACTTGGTGAACTTGAGCGCGGAGAAGTCCGGCAGGCCGCCGATGTGGTGGACGAACCGGTGCAGGTACAGCTTCATCTCCAGGGCGGAATGCCACTCCTCGAACGCGAACATCGTGCGCCAGTACAGCCAGAAGTTCGACCGGAGGAAGTCCTTGCCGAGAACCTCGTTGATGCGCTTGCCCTCGAGTTCTTCGCGGCTGGCGAGGAACATCGCCACGAGATCCTTCTGCGCCTTCTTGTTGAGCGTGAACAGGCCGTCGGTACGGGCGTCCTGGCCCTGCTTCTCGGTGACGCGCTGCAGGCTGTAGTTGGGGTCGTCCTTGTTGAGCCAATAGAACTCGTCGAGAACGGACGCCCCCTCGATCTCCAGCGACGGGATGCTGCGGAAGCAGTCCCACAGCGTCTCGAAGTGGTCCTCCATCTCCCGGCCGCCGCGGATGACGAACCCGCGCTCCGGCTCCTTGATGCCGTCGAGCGCGCCGCCGGCGAGTTCCGCCTTTTCCAGGATCGTGATGTTCTCCCCCGGGACGCCGCCGTCACGAATCATGAAGACCGCCGACGCCAGGGACGCCAACCCGCCGCCGACGAACCAGGCGTGCTTGCGGCCGGCGTCCTCCGGGAGCCGGGGACGCGCGAACGCCTCATAGTTGCCGCTGCTGTAGTACATGCCGAAACTCCTTGTGGACGTGCAGATGAAAGGACAGCGGAGGCCGGGCCGCGGGGCGACGGTCGTGGTGGTCACGCTGTCCTCCTGATGGGAGGGGAGCCCACACTCCGGGGAGGGGACCCACCGGGGTTGTTTTTGAGTTTACTCATCTTTGAGCGTGTTCAGAAATCGTTAGACTGGACGCCGTGGAGAGCACCCTCGAACCCCTCGGACGCCGCGAGCGCAACAAGGCCGCCAAGCGCGCCCGCATCCTCGCGGCGGCGCGCCGGGGGCTGGCCGAGCACGGCTACGACCGCATGACGATGGCCCAAGTCGCCCGGGACGCCGACGTCGCGATCGGCACGGTCTTTCAGTACGCGGCCACGAAGCCCGAACTGCTCATGATGGTCACCGCCGACCGCTGGGCGGCGTCCGTGCCGGCGGCCATTCGCGCGAGCGAGTCGGGGGGCGACCCGGTCGCGGCGATCCGCAGCATGCTCGACCCCGTGCTGGAGGAGTCGCTCGCCGACCCCGAGACCACGATGGCGATCGCGCGCGAGCTGCTCTTCGGCGGGCCCGGCCCGCATCGGGACGCCGTGGTCGCGATCGTCGCCGCGCTCGAGACGGCCGTCGCGGGCGTGCTGAGGGCCGCCGGGGCGACGGACGACGCGGACGCCGCGGCCCGCCTCATCGTGTCGGGCGGTCTCCTCGAGGTGAACCGCACCCGCACCGGACGCGCGAGCCGGGCGTCCGTCGAAGACCGCCTCACCGCGCTGATCACGATCGCGCTGCGCGGCGTGCGATGAGTGTGCGTTTCTACCTGACGTTTTCCACCCTCTGGTGTGGATTTCGTCACACACCCTCGGGCGAGGGCCGCCATCACGGGGACGCCTCCCGCGGGCAGAAGCGCCACACGGACGCGCGCCCGACCGATCACCCCACGGCCGGAGCGTCTCCCAGGGCGTGTGACGTTCTCCACACTCCAGTGTGGAGAACGTCAGGTAGAAACGCCCACGGGTCAGGCGAGACCCTTCCGCTCCAGGTAGGGGCCGATCTCGGGGTTGCGGCCTCGGAAGTTCCGCCAGGTCTCCATGGCGTCCACCGAGCCTCCCGGCGCGAGCAGCGCCCGCCTGAAGTGTTCGCCGTTCTCCCGCGTGCCGCCCCCGCGCTCGTCGAACCAGGCGACCGCGTCGGCGTCCATCACCGCGGACCACGCGTAGCCGTAGTAACCCGCCGAGTAGCCGCTGCCCCAGATGTGGCTGAAGTACTGCGACCGGTACCGCGACGGAATCAGGTCGTAGTTCATGCCGGCCGCCTCGAGCGCCTCGCGCTCGAACGCCTCCACCTGCTCCCCCGAGGTCGGCAGCGACTCCAGCGTCGCCTGGTGCCACGCCTGATCGAGGATCATCGCCGCGAACAACTCGAAGCTGCCGAAGCCCTGGTCGAACTTCTCCGCCTCGGTGATCTTCGCGGCCCACTCGGCCGGGATCACCGCGTCGGGCTCCCACGCCCAGTGCTCGTTGACCTGCGACGGGAACTCCACGAAATCGCGCGGCGTCGCGGTGCCCGACTTCGACGGGTACCGGCTGTCGGCGAACAGCCCGTGCAGCGCGTGCCCGAACTCGTGGAACATGGTCTGCACCCCGTCCCAACTGATCGAGCTGGTGCCCCGGCTGTAGTTGCAGTTGTTCGTGACCACCGGACGCGTGCCGAGCAGGTGCGACTGGTTCACGATCGAGTTCATCCACGCCCCGCCCTGCTTGGACGGCCGCGACCAGAAATCCATGATGAACAGCCCGATCGGCTCGCCGTCGGCGTCGGCGACCTCGTAGACCACCGCGTCGTCGGTGTGGCCGCGCAGCTCCGGACGCTCGCTGAACGTGATGCCGTACAGCCTGGTCGCGGCCCCGTACACCGCGTCCAGCACCTTCTGCACGCCCAGGTACGGACGCAGCTCGTCCAGATTCAGGTCGTACCGCTCTTCCCGGATCTGCTCGGCCACGTACCCCCAATCCCACGGCTCCAGGGACGCCCCCGGCTCGATCTGCTGCAGCCGCTGCTCGATCTCGACCGCGTCGCGCTGCGCCTGCGCTCGCGCCGCCGGCCCGAGCTGCGCCAGCAGGTCGTTCACCGCCTCCGACGTCTTCGCGCACGTGCGCTCCACCACGTACGCCGCGTGGTTCGGGTAGCCGAGCAGCGTGGCGCGATCGGCGCGCGCCCGCGCGATGTCGACGATGATCTGCCGCGTATCGGCCTCGCCCGACAGGGCCCGCGACACGGACGCCTCGTACACCCGCCGGCGCAGCCCGCGGTCGGCGAGCTTGGTGAGCAGCGGGTGCTGGGACGTGTTCACCTGATCGATCACCCAGTGCCCGTCGCGCGCCAGGGACGCCTTCTCCTCCTCGCTCAGCCCCGCGAGCTGCGCCTCGTCGTCGACCACCACGGCCGCCGCGTTGCGCGCGGCGAGGTTGGCCTTCTCGAAGCGGGTGCCCAACTGGGCCAGGGTCTGGTTCAGCTCGCGCAGCCGCGTCTGCTCGGCCTCGGACAGCGCGACGCCCGAGCGCGTAAAGCTGCCCAGCACCCACTGCAGCAGCCAGGACGCCTGCGCGTCGAGCTCGACCTCTCCCGCGTCGGCCCTGCCCGCCAGCTCGGTGAAGCGGTCGAAGAGCCGCCGGTTCATGTAGATGCTGTCGGAGTGCTCGGACAACCGCGGCGCGTACTCGGCCTGAATCGCATCCAGCTCGTCGTTGGTGTCGCACGCCTTCACGGCGTAGAACGCCGTCAGCGCTCGGTCGAGCAGCCGCCCCGACCGCTCCCAGGCGTCGAGCACGTTCTCGACCGTGGCCGGCTCGGGGTTCTGGGCGATCGCCTCCAACTCGGCCAACTCGTCGGCCATGCCGGCGTCGACGGCCTCGCGATAGTGGCGCGGCTCGATGGCGGCGAAGTCGGGCAGGTGGTACGGCAGCTCGGATTCTGCGGCGAACGGGTTCGACGGATCGATCATGCCCCCATCTTGCCCCACGCCTCCGACAAAACCGGACGCCGATCATCCGCCCTTGCCACCACCCAGTCCAGCGTGGCCGGACGCCTCACACGAGCGCGGCGACACCCTGCAGGGCCACCAGCAGCGCCGTGCTCTCGGCGTCGCTGAGCGCGCCCTGCTCGTGCGCCTTCTCGACGGCCGAGCCGAACTTCGTCAGCTCCCGCGAGGCGTTCTTGCCGGCGACGATGTTGTCGCCCGCCTTCTCCCACGACGCGATCAGGCGCTCCTTGGCGCTCTGCCCCTCCTCGGTGCTCGGCGACAGCGCGTTGAGGGCCGCCGTCACCGTGCCGACCGCCGCGCGGCGGGCCGCGGTGTTCGCCGACGGGAGCGTCGGCGCGCTGATGGTCGGCAGGTTGATCGAGGGAAGCACGGGGCCGGGGGGCTGCGTGGTCCGCGTCGACGTGCGCGCCGGCGTCGGGCGCGCCGAGATCGCCGAGGACGCCTGCCGCACCAGCGCGGACCCGGCCACCCACACCGTCGCGACCACGACGACCACGACGATCGCCAGCACGATCCACCTCAGCCCCTTGCCGAACCAGCGGTTGGGCCCCTGCGGGGACGTGGCCGACCCGTCGTCCGCCCCGCGCAGCCGCGCCGAGCCGACCCGGGCGTCGCCGCGTCCCGGACCCGAGGTCGCGTCGGCCGGCGCGACCCTGGTCTGCCCGGGACCCGACCCGGGCAGCACCGACGTCGCCCCCGGCAAGACGGCGGTCGCCCCCGGCAGCACCGACGTCGCGCCGGGCGGCGCGGCCGCGCCGCCGGCCAGGATCGCGGTCGCCTCGGCGGACGCGCCGCGCCGCAGGGCGAGGAAGGCGTCCGAGAGTTGCCGCGCGGTGGGCCGCGCCGCCGGATCCTTGGCCAACATGCGCCCGACCAGGTCGTCGACGACGGCCGGCACATCCGGACGCCTGTCGGAGACCCGCGGCGGAGCGTCATTGATCTGGCGGTTCGCCACCTCGACCGAGGTGTGGCCCACGAAGGGCGGCTGCCCGGTGAGGAGGGCCATCAGCACGCACCCGAGCGAGTAGATGTCGGTCGGCGGCCCCGCCTTTCCGCCGACGGCCTGCTCGGGCGACATGTACGCGGCCGTGCCGAGCGCCGTGGCGGGGCCGGTCAGCGTGGCGGCGTTCTCCTGCGTGAGCTGGGCGATGCCGAAGTCGAGGATCTTCGCCGTCGACCCCACGACCATGATGTTGGCCGGCTTGATGTCGCGGTGCACGATGCCGATCGCGTGCGTGCTCTCCAGCGCGCGGGAGACCTGCAGGCCGATGTCGACGACCTGCCCGACCTCCAGGACGCCCTCGGCCCGCACCAGTTGCGCGAGCGACTGGCCCGACAGCAACTCCATGACGAGGAAGGCGATGTCGGCGTCGGTGCCGGCGTCGAAGATCGTGACGATGTTGGGGTGGTTCAGGCGTGCGGTCGCGATGACCTCGCGGCGCACGCGCTCGGGGGTGACGGCCTCGTTCGCCTGCGACAGGTCGACCGTCTTGACGGCCACCTCGCGCTGCAGGCGCTCGTCGAGGGCGCGCCAGACCTGCCCCATCGAACCGGCGCCGATGCGGGCCTCCAGGCGATAGCGTCCGGCCACCAGGGCACCCTCGTACATGCTTCCGAGTGTAGGGGCGTCCACACGAAGCCCCGGGCTACCCGTCGGAGGGTTGCGACACCTCGTCCTCCAGCAGCTCCTCCGTGCCGACGAAGCCCGCCTGCCGGCCGCTCAGCCAGCCGTCGTCGGTGAGCCGCGCGCAGTCGCCGGGGACGGCGGTGAGCACGAACTCCCGCAGGCTCGGGTTCTTCTCGATCAGCGTGCGCACCGACCAGATCGCGAAGTTGTCGATCTCGTCGAGGAACTCCTCGTCCTCGTCCAGGCTCAAGGCGACGAAGCGCCCCTCCAGGTCGACCTCGATCCAGCGGGCGGGGCGGTCGTCCAGCAGGCTCGACACCAGGCACGGAACGTCGGGGACCTGCAGCTCTTTGGTGCCGACGAGGTCGTCGCGCTCGACGTCCCGCAGGGCGTCCGGCCCGCCGGGGAGGGCGTCCAGGCCGTGCTCGGCGACGAACCGCGCCTCGACGTTCGTCAGCAAGACGACGCGACGAAGGCGTCCGAGAAGGGCGCCCGCGGCGTCCCGGACCGTCGCGACGTCGCGCTCGTCGACCACCATCGCGGAGATCTTCGTGCCCTCCAGGTAGGGCACCTCGTTGATCCACGGACGCCGCGACTCGGGCGCGCGGCGGCTGTGCACCAGCCGCTCGACGGCGATGCCGAGCGTGACGAGGGCCGCACCGACGGCGTCCTTCGGGGCGTCGCAGACCAGCTCGACGGCCTCGCCCTTGCTCAGCGGGACGCGGTGCAGACCCACCGTGACCACGCTCATCGCGTCCCCCCGCTCGAAGCCGATCAGCCGGACGGCCCCGCCGCCCAGCGTCTCCAGCTCGACCGTCTCCTCGCCGAAGGTGTCGAAGACGGCGTCGATAAACTCGGGACGCCCGGGCAGCAGCTCGAAACCCTCGTCGTCGGGAGCGGCCCCCGGCACGTCGTCGGGGACGCCGTCGCGGGCGTGGTCGTCGGTCATTCCGGGCTCCTCGGTTGGGCCCCGCGACCGGTGCGGGGCTCGGCGAACCCCCTCACCCTAGCTTGGGCGCCATCCTCATCCCGCGCCCGCGCCACTAGAGTGCTACGCGTGAAGGACTCCAAGGACGCCAAGAAGCCCGGCAAAGACGTCGCCGCGGCGAAGGGTTCCGAGAAGGACGCCAAAGACTCCAAGCCCAAAGACGCGAAGCCCGAGAAGCCGCTTCCCGGCACGATGACGCCGGTCGCGCGGGCGGGCGACGAGGTCCGCCGCGAGGCCGGCCCGTGGACGCCGACGGTGCAGCGCCTGCTCACGCACCTGCGCGACAACGGCGTGACGTGGTGCCCCGAGCCCCGCGGCTACACCTCCGACGGGCGCGAGACGCTGAGCTACCTCAAGGGGAAGGTGCCCACCTATCCCCTCCCCGACTACGTGTACGACGAGGCCGTCCTGACGACCGCGGCCCAGTGGATGCGGCAGCTCCACGACCTCACCGCCGACTTCGACGACGGCAATCAGCGCTGGCGCGCCCATCGGCGCAAGCCGGTCGAGGTCATCTGTCACAACGACTTCGCGCCGTACAACATGGTCTTCAAGAACGGCGAGCTCGTCGGCCTGATCGACTGGGATTTCGCGGCCCCCGGCCCCCGGCTGTGGGACCTGTCGTACCTCGCCTACCGGCTCGGCCCGCTGATGCGGCCGACGAACCCGGCCGTCCCGAACCTGAGCCTCGACATCTTCCACCGCGTGCAGTTGCTACTGGACGCCTACGGCTCCGACGCCTCCGTCCCCGAGTTGCTGGCCGCCGTGGTCGATCGGCTGGAGGATCTGGGCGAGTTCACCTCCGCGGTCGCCGCGAAGAAGAAGGACGAGGCGCTGGCGTCCGACGCGCGCAACTACGCCCAGGACGCCGAGTACCTCCGCTCGCTGCTGCCCTCATGAACGGGCGGCCCTGGTGAGGGGGCGGCCGTCGTGAGGGGCCTCCCCCGGGAGCTGTGGGTCCTGATCGCGGCGGCGTTCATCGTCGCGCTCGGCTACGGCATCATCGCGCCGATCCTGCCCCAGTACGCCCGCAGCTTCGACGTCGGGGTGGCCGCGGCGTCCCTGATCGTGAGCGCGTTCGCCGCGATGCGGCTGGCGTTCACGCCGGCCGCGGGCGGTCTGATCGGACGCCTCGGCGAGCGCCGCGTCTACATGAGCGGCCTGTTGATCGTCGCCGCGTCCACGGGGCTGTGCGCGGCCGCGCAGTCGTACTACCAGTTGCTCTTCGTGCGCGCGCTGGGCGGCGTCGGCTCGACGATGTTCACGATCGCCGCGATGGGCCTGATCGTGCGGCTGGCGCCTGCGGACGTGCGCGGGCGGACGTCCGCGCTGTACGGCACGAGCTTCCTGCTCGGCAACGTCGTCGGCCCGATGCTGGGCTCGGCGCTCGCGTTCCTGGGCTACCGGACGCCGTTCGTCATCTACGCGATCGCCCTGGTCATCGCGGCGTCCGTCGCGGGGGTGCTGCTGCCCCGGCACGCGCTGCGCGACCGCGCCGAGGACGCCCGCCCTCCGCTCACCCTGCGGCAGGCCCTCGGGCTGCCCGCCTACCGGACCGTGCTGATCTCGGGCTTCGCGAACGGCTGGACGAACTTCGGCGTCCGGATCGCGCTGCTGCCCCTGTTCGCCGCCGCCGTCCCGGCGATCGGCGCCGGGTTCGCCGGGCTGGGCCTGACGGTGTTCGCGTTGGCGAACTTCGTGTCGCTGCAGGGCTCCGGACGCCTCGTCGACCGGCTCGGCCGCAAGCCCGTCCTGCTGGCCGGGCTCGTGATCTGCGCCGCCGCGAACCTGGCGTTCGGCTGGTCGGGGTCGGTGCCGGTGTTCCTCGCGCTGTCGGCGCTCGGCGGCATCGGGTCGTCGCTCGTGGCGCCCTCGCAGCAGGCGATGGTCGCCGACATCATCGGGCGCGACCGCAGCGGCGGCCAGGCCCTCGCCACGTTCTCCATGGCCCAAGACCTGGGCTCGATCATCGGACCCATCCTGACCGGGTTCGTCGCCGACCAGGTCGGGTTCGGGTGGGCGTTCGGGCTGTCGGGCGCCCTGATGGTCGTCGCGACGCTCGCCTGGCTGCCCGTGCCCGACACGATGGTGCGGCCCGCCGCCGACGACCCCCGCTGAGGACGCCGCCGGCCGCCTCCTACGCGAGCTAGCCTGGGCCCGACCCCAGGAGACGACCATGCCCAGAATTCTCGACCTGCTGCCCCTGTTGGCGTTCGCCCTCGGCGTCGCGATCGACGTGACACTGCTGGTGTTCCTGCGGCAGCGCGAACCCGCCGGCTCGCCGGGCGACACCCCGGCCCGCGCCCGCGCGCCCCGGACGCCCCTGGTCGCCACGGTCGCGGTGCTCGTCGCCCTCGGCCCGTACGTCGCCTTCTGGGCCGTCTCCAACGGCGACCCCGACGTCTGGGACTTCTACCGCACCGCCTCGTTCGTCCCGCTCGTCGTGCTCGGCGTCCTGGGCGCCGTGGTGACGCTCATCGCGTCCCGCTCGTCCCGCTCGTCGCGCCTCCCGCGCGACGCCTCCTGACGCCCGGCTGCACATCCTCCCACCCCCGGACCACTCCGTGGGCGTCCGTGCGACACCGGTCCGCCCGGAGTAGCGTCCAGGCCGCAATGAGGCGAAGCGAGGACGCATGACCAGACGACTGTTGAGCGGCAACGAGGCGATCGCTCTCGGGGCGTTCGAGGCGGGCTGCGCGGTGGGCTGCGGCTACCCGGGCACCCCGTCGACCGAGATCATCGAGGCGCTCCACCCCTACGAGGGCGTCTACACCGAGTGGAGCGTGAACGAAAAGGTCGCCCTCGAGGTGGGCCTCGGCGCCTGCTACGCCGGGGGGCGCGCGCTCGTCACCATGAAACACGTCGGCGTGAACGTCGCGGCGGACCCGCTGTTCACGGCGTCCTACACGGGCGTGAACGCCGGGCTGGTCGTCGTGACGGCCGACGACCCGTCGATGCACTCGTCGCAGAACGAGCAGGACAACCGCCACTACGCCGTCGCGGCGAAGCTGCCGATGTTCGAGCCGTCCGACTCCGCGGAGGCCCGCGCGTTCACCCGCGCGGCGTTCGAGCTGTCGGAGACCTTCGACACCCCCGTCTTCCTCCGGACGACGACGCGCCTCTCCCACAGCAAGGGCATCGTGGACGCCGACGACGCGGCCGCGCCCGCCAAGCACCCCGTCGGCTTCGCCCGCGACGCGACGAAGTACGTCATGATCCCCGCCCACGCGCGCCGGCGGCGCGTCGCGGTCGAGCGCCGCATGGACGCCCTCGCCGCGGCCGTCGAGACCCACCCGGCCAACCGCGTCGAGCACGCCGGCCCGGAGCCGGCGCGCGTCGGGGTCATCACGTCGGGCGTTCCGTACACCTACGTCAAAGAGGTGCTCCCGGACGCCGACGTGCTGAAGCTCGGCATCGTCCATCCGCTCCCCCGGACGCTCATCAGCGAGTTCGTCGCGAACCACGACGTCACCTACGTCGTCGAGGAGCTCGACCCGGTCATCGAGACGCAGGTGCGCTCGTGGGGGCTCGACGTCCACGGCAAGGACGTCTTCCCGGCCATCGGCGAGTTCTCCCCCGAGGTGCTGCGCGCTTCGCTCGCCCTGCCCGACGAGGCCGGCGCGGCGACCGCCCTCCCCGTGCCCCCGCGACCGCCGGGCCTGTGCCCCGGCTGCCCGCACGGCACGGTGTTCGACGCCCTCAAAGCCAAGGGCATGCTCGTGTCGGGCGACATCGGGTGCTACACGCTCGGCGTCCTGCCGCCCTATCACGTGATGGACGCCATGGTCGACATGGGCGCGTCCCTCACGATGGCCCAGGGCATGGACGCCGTGTACCGCTCCCACCAGGGCGAACGCCCCAAGATCGCGGCGGTCATCGGCGACTCCACGTTCGCCCACTCCGGCCTGACGGGCCTGCTGAACGCGGTCTGGAACCGCGCCGACGGCCTCTTCATCGTCCTCGACAACGGCACGACGGCCATGACCGGCACGCAGCCCAACCCGCTGTCGGGCGAGCGGATCGGGCGGGAGAACTCCGGCGTCCTCTCCTACCCGCTGCTCGCGCAGGCGGTCGGCATCCCCGCGGAGAACGTGGCGGTCGTCGACGGCAACGACGCGGCCGCGATCGGGGCGGCGATCGACGACCTGGCCGACCGCGACGGCGTCCGGCTGCTCGCGGTCGTCGGGCTGTGCATCATCGAGGCCAAGGAGCTGCGCAAGATCGGCAAGTACGACGAGAAGCGCGCCTGGCGCGAGCTCGAGCTGGCCGCCGTCGGGTCGGGGGCGCGCGATGAGTGAGCCGTTCAACGTGCTGCTGGTCGGCGTCGGCGGGCAGGGGGTCGTGCTGGCGTCCGACATCCTGACCACGGCGGCGATGCTGGCCGGTCGGGACGCGAAGAAGTCCGAGATCCACGGCATGAGCCAGCGGGGCGGGCCGGTGTTCGCGCACGTCCGGTTCGGCGACGTCGTGCATTCGCCGGTGATCCCGAAGGGGTCGGCCGACGTGCTGCTCGGCATGGAACGCATGGAGCTGCTCCGCTGGGCGCCCTGGGCCAAGCCGGACGCCGTCGCCGCCTACGTCGCCAAAGACATCGTGCCGACCGGGGTGGACGCCTACCCTGACGGCATCGACAGCGAGGTCGCGGCGCGGTTCGCCCGGGTGGTGAGCTTCGACTCCAAGACCCTGCGGCCCGCCCGCGTGAGCCCGAAGGTCGCGGGCACGGTGCTGCTGGGGGCGGCGTCCGTCTTCCTGCCGCTGCCGCCGGACGTCTTCGCCCCGGCGATGGAGGGCCTCGTGCCCGACGGCACCCTGGAGATGAACAAGGCCGGCTTCGCGCTCGGACGCGCCCTCGCCGAAACAGTGCCGGAGCCGTCCCATGCGTAGTCGCGAGGCCCAGACCCTGCCGACGGACCGCCTGCGGGCCATGCAGCTCGACCGCCTGCGCGCGCAGGCGCGCCGGCTGTTCGAGCGCGTGCCGTTCTACCGGGCGCGGATGGAGGACTGCAACGTCACGCCCGACGACCTCCGGACGCTCGCCGACATCGCGCGGCTGCCGTTCACGAGCAAGGGCGACCTGCGCGAGACGTTCCCGTGGGGGCTGCTGGCGGTCGACCGGGGCGAGATCGTCGAGACGCACATGTCGTCCGGCACGACGGGCAAGCCGGTCGTGGACGCCTACACGCGCGGCGACCTGAGTGTCTGGGGGGAGGTCATGGCCCGGACGCTCGACATGGGCGGCGTGGGCGCCGACGACATCGTCCAGGTGGCGTACGGCTACGGGCTGTTCACCGGCGGTTTCGGCGCCCACTACGGCGCGGAGGGGCTGGGCGCCATGGTGATCCCGATCTCGTCGGGCAACACGCACCGGCAGCTGCAGACCATGGCCGACTTCGGGACGACCGCCCTGTGCTGCACCCCGTCGTACGCCCTCTACCTGGCCGAGTACGCCCGCGAGCACGGCTTCACGGCGTCCGACTTCAAGATCAAGTGCGGGTTCTTCGGCGCCGAGCCGTGGTCGGACGCCATGCGCACTCAGATCGAGGACGCCTGGGGCATCCGCGCGTACGACATCTACGGCCTCACCGAGCTGATCGGCCCCGGCGTCGGCTCGGAGTGCGCCGAGCAGGACGGCCTGCACCTCTACGAGGACCACTTCTACCCGGAGATCGTCGACCCGGAGACCGGCGTCCCGCTGCCCGACGGCGAGAAGGGCGAGCTCGTGCTCACCGCGCTGACCAGGGAGGGGACGCCGGTGCTGCGCTACCGCACCCGCGACGTCACCCACCTCATGACCGAGCCGTGCCCCTGCGGCCGGACGTCGCGGCGCATCCACCGGCTCATGGGCCGCACGGACGACATGCTGATCATCCGCGGCGTCAACATCTTCCCCTGCCAGGTCGAGGAGGTGCTGCTGCGCACCCGCGGCGTCGTCGGGCAGTACCAGCTAGTCGTCGACCGGGAGCGCACGATGGATTCGCTGGAGGTGCGCGTCGAGATGGACGCCGCGATGTTCAGCGACGACGTCGGCGACGTCATGGCGTTGGAGCGCCGCATCGAGGCGGAGCTGAAGGGTCAGCTCGGCATCCAGGCGACGTGCGTGCTCGTCAACCCCAAGTCGATCGAGCGCAGCGAGGGCAAGGCGAAGCGGATCATCGACCGGCGGGAGGTCACCACCCATGTCTGAGTCACTGCTCGCGGCGGGCGTCCGGGCGGCCGAGGCGCGGCAGGTGTCGGTGTTCCTGGAGAACGAGCCCGGC
>NZ_JBDHZL010000073.1:0-13112 GCF_039811905.1 Nigerium sp.
GCCGAAGCCCGCGCCCTCGCCGAGGAGCTCACCGACGCGATCGCGACGCGGACGTCCGACCCGCTGTTCGACGGCTACGCCCGGCAGACGTACCTCGACAACGTGCTGCGCGGCGGGCGTCCGGTGGTGATCGGCGACGGCAAGGCGGTCGTCCACGCGTACGGCCGCAAACACGGGGACATCGAGCGGGACTACAACGACTTCGTCCTCCCGGCCGAGCCCTACAGCTCGGGCAACGGGGCCTACCGCGACCTCAACCAGAACCGCCGGTGCGACGTCTGGTTCGACCCGCAGGTGGGGGCGTCCGACGTGACGACGTTCGTCGGGCTGCTGCAGCCCGACGGCTACAACCCGCTGGTATGCGATGGGCTGCGGTTCCGGCTGCCGGAGAGCGCGCGGGGGACGGTGTGCGAGCTCGTCGAGCGTCCGGAGGGGCTGGCGCCCCTGTTGGAGGGCGAGTTCACGCCGGGGGAACTGCTGCGCGCGATCCGTGATCGCCGGCTGGGCCTGCGCGTGGACGCCGCCACCTTCGTCGCCGCGGCCCTCGGCCCCGCCGAGAGCCGGTTCGCCGCCCGCTTCCAGGAGGGGTACTGGATCGACCACTGGCTCTACAACCTCGACCTGATCGAGTCGTTCCTCGCCATCTTCCCCGACCGGGCGGACGAGCTCTTCGACGCCCGCGTGGGCTGGTACGACTCGCCCGGCGTGGTGCAGCCGCTCGCGCGCCGGTGCGTGCTGACCGGGCGAGGCGTCCGGCAGTACGGGGCCGTGGTCGAGGACGCCGAGAAGGCGTCCGTGATCGCCGAGCGCGGGCCGCTGGTACGGCGTCCGGACGGGGAGCCCTGGACGAACACCGTCGCCGAGAAGCTGCTCGTGCTGCTGGGCGTGAAGGTGGGCGCGCTGGACCCCGATGGGCTGGGCGTCGCGATGGAAGCCGGGAAGCCCGGCTGGTACGACGCGCTGAACGGGCTGCCGGGGCTGTTCGGGTCGTCGCTCGGGGAGACGGTCGAGTTGGTGCGGCTGGCCCGGCTGCTGGAGGGACGGTTCGCGGCCGGCGCAGAACTGCCGGCGGAGGCGTCCGGGTTGCTGCGGGCCGTGGCCGGCGACCAGGCGTGGGCGGCCCGGACGACGGCCCTGGAGGCCTACCGCGCGGGCGTCCGGCGGGGGTTCGGCGGGGAGAGCGAGCGGGTCGAGGCGGCGGAGGTCGCCGGGTGGCTGGCGTCCCTGCGCTCGATGCTGGAGGACGCCGTGGCGCGCGCGCCGCGGGCGGACGGCGTCCCGGTGATGTACCTGACGCATGAGGCAACGGCGTGGGACGAGACCGGCGAGACGGACGCCGTGGGGCGGCCGCGGGTCGTCCCGACCGCGTTCGAGGCGCGGCCGCTGCCGCTGTTCCTGGAGGGCGCGGTGCACGCGCTGAAGCTCGCGGACGCCGACGCAGCCCGCGCCCTGCACCGGGCGGTGAGCTCGTCGGAGCTGTTCGACCCGGCGCTCGGCATGTACAAGGTGAACGCGCCCTTGCACGCCTGCTCGCACGAGATCGGGCGGGCGCGGGCGTTCACGCCGGGCTGGCTGGAGAACGAGTCGGTGTGGCTGCACATGGAGTACAAGTACCTGCTGGAACTGCTGCGGGCGGGGCTGTATGAGGAGTTCTTCGCCGCCTTCCGGGCCGCGGGGGTGTGCTTCCAGGATCCGGAGATCTACGGGCGCAGCCCACTGGAGAACTCGTCCTTCCTGGTCAGCTCGGCTCACCCTGACCCCACCCTGCACGGCGGGGGCTTCGTCGCGCGCCTCAGCGGCGCGACCGCCGAGTTCTGCAGCATGTGGACGGCGATGATGGCGGGCGTCCGGCCGTTCCGCATGGGGGACGCCGGGCTCGAGCTCGCCCTCGAACCGACGCTGCCCGGCTGGCTCTTCGACGACGCCGGCGAGGTGCGGTTCACCTTCCTCGGCCGGACGCCGGTGACGGTGCGCAATCCGGCGCGGCGCGACACGTGGGCGTCCGGGGGGTGGGTGCCGCGCTGGCGGGCGACCGTGAGCGTGGACGAGGAGGACCGTGCGTACGACGGTGCGATCGGTGACACCGACGCGCGCGCCGTCCGGGACGGTATGGCCACCGCGATCGTGCTCGACCTGCTCGAGGGGTAGCGCACCCTTTCCGCCTCGGCCCCTCCACCGGGCCGCGTCCGTCCTGTCACCTGGTCGACATTCGCTGTCTCGCGGGTACGTCGCCGGTCGCTGCGCCATGGGCTGTCCTGTCACCAGCTCGACACTCGCAGTCTCGCGGGTGTGTGGCCGGTCGCTGGTCACGGGCTGTCCTGTCACCAGGTCGACACTCGATCCGGTCGGGTCCCCGGCAAACCCAGTCCGACTGACCGCCACCCAGGTCGGCCGACATCGAGTGTCGGACCTGTGACAGTAGGGTGTCCGGGTGCTTCGAGTCGCCACGTTCAACGTCAACGGCATCAGGGCGGCGCATCGCCGCGGGTTCACCGATTGGCTGGACGCCCGCTCCCCCGACGTGGTGGCGCTCCAAGAGGTGCGCGCGGGCGTGGACGACGTCCCTGCGGACGCCCTCGGCGGGTACCACCTCGCGTATCACCCGGGGAACCTCCCCGGACGCAACGGAGTCGGCTTTCTGACCCGGCAGCCGCCCGCGGCCGTCCGGATGGGCTTCGGCAACCGCCGCTTCGACCCCGAGGGCCGCTATCTCGAGGTCGACCTCGACATCCCCGGACGCCCGCCGCTCACGCTCGGCACCCTCTACCTCCCCAAGGGAGCGATCGCCGACGGCCGCGACGCCGACCCGGCGAAGTACCGCCGCAAGATGACGTTCATGGCCTCCCTGCGCGCGTACCTGACGCGGGCCCGGCGCGCGGCCCGCACCGCCGGGCGCGAGTTCGCGGTGATGGGCGACTTCAACGTCGCGCACCAGCCGCTCGACCTCAAGAACTGGCGCACCAACCAGCGCTCCGAGGGCTTCCTCCCCGAGGAGCGCGCCTGGTTCGGCACGCTCGTGTCACCGCGGACGCTCACCGACGTCGTCCGGACGCTGCACCCCGACGAGCCGGGCCCCTACTCGTGGTGGAGTTGGCGCGGCCAGTCGTTCGCGAACGACACGGGTTGGCGCATCGACTATCAGCTCGCCACCCCCGCGCTCGCCGCCGCCGCGATCACCGCCGGCACCGACCGGGACGCCTCCTACGAGGCCCGCATCAGCGACCACGCTCCCGTGGTGGTCGACTACGACGTCTGACCGGACGCCTACTCCCCGAACGCCGCCAGCACCTCGCGCCGGCTGACGTCCTCGACGCGCGCGTGCGTCCACCGCGGGTTGCGGTCCTTGTCGACGAGCTGCGCCCGGACGCCCTCGATGAAATCCGGCCCCGGCACGAGATGCTCGGCGAGCACCATGTCTTGCGCGAGCACTTCGTCGAGCGTCATCGACGCCGCCCTCCGGACCGCCTCGAGCGCCACCGCCACCGACAGCGGGCAGCGGCGCCGCATCTCGGACGCCGCCGCGCGGGCGTCCGGGTGGCTCGACGCCTCCAGCCGCGCGACGATCGCTGCGGGGTCGTCGCCCGCGTAGCACTCGTCGATCCACTCCCGGGACGCCTCCAGCACCCCCGGTTCGGCCTCGCCGTCGATCTCGTCCGCCAGCCCCACCAGGACGCCGTCCCGCGCCCCCACGGTCGTGCCGGTGAGCGCCAGGTGCGTGCCGGTCTCGCCGGGGGCGCGCGCGAAGAGCGCGGGGATGCCGACGTCGGGTTCGAAGCCGATGATCGTCTCGGGCATGGCGAAGCGCGAATCCGGGTACGCGACGCGTCGGGACGCATGCGCCGAGATCCCCAGGCCGCCGCCCATCACGATGCCGGCCATGTGCGCCACATAGGGCTTCGGGTAGGCGCCGACCAGGGCGTCCAGGGCGTACTCGACGCGGAAGAACTCCATGAAGTCGCCGCCGTCCAACACCGTCTGACGCAGCCCCCGGACGTCGGCCCCCGAGCACAACCCGCGCTCCCCCGCGCCGCGCAGTTCCACCGACTCCACGGACGGGTCGTCGGCCCAGGCGCGCAGAGTGTCGAGCAGTCCGCGCAACATCCCTAGCGACAGCGCGTTGATGGCGTGCGGCCGGTTCAGGGTGATCCGGCCCACGCCGGCGTCGACGTCAACGATCAGTTCGGTCATCGTGCAGATCCTTTTCCAGTTCGCGGATGAGGGCGTCCGGGTGCCGGTAACGCTCGAAGATGATCGCGCCCGCGGCGAGGCCCGCGACGCCGAGCGCGACGGCGTCGTTGCGCCACGCGAGGTTTCCGGCACCGTAGACCAGCAACACCGACACGACCGCGGCCGCCCACTTCCACACCCGCGGCGACGGGTGGGTCAACGGAAGCAGCAGGCCGCCCCAGGTCAGGTACCAGGGGTGCAGTGCGGGACCGAAGAAGGCGAACGCCAGGTAGCTCCACGACAGGAAGGTCATGGGCTCGGTGCGCGCCCTCTTCACGGCGAGATAGGCGATGATCGCCAGGCTGAGCAGCAGGCCGAACGACTGCGAGATGTTGATCGCGACCCGGTGCGTCGGGTCGGCGCCGAAGGCGTCCACGAGGGCCTGGGCGCCGAAACCGAGCAGGCTGAACGGGGCCATCGTGACGATCGAGCCGGGCACGGAGACGGCCCGGATCCAGCCGAAGCCCAGCCCCGTGGCGAGCGAGATCAGCGCGAACACCGCGATGACGACGGCGAACGCGAAGAGCACCCGCCCGAGGACGCGGGCGACCTCGCGCGGCTGCCAGCCCGACCACCCGGAGGCGATGATCGCCACCGGGAACGCGGCCAGCAGCGCCGGCTGCTTGATCGCCATCGCCACCCCGATCACGATCAGGGCGAACAGGAACCGGCGTCGGTAGGCCAGGAAGATCCCCCACACGACGAGGCCCATCATGAGCGCGTCGTTGTGCGCGCCGCCCACGTAGTCGATGACGACGAGCGGGTTGATGATCGAGAACCAGGCGACCTCGCGGGGCTCGATGTCGAGGTAGGCGCCGATCCTCGGGAGGAACCACGCGATCAGCGCGACGCCCAGCACGGCGGGCAGCCGCATCAGCACGGCCGAGTAGTAGGGGTTGAGCCCGGCCAGCAGGACGATCCCGTGGCTGAGTTGCAGCGCCAGCGGCCCGTAGGGGGCGGTGGTGTACCGCCACACCCAGGCGACCTGGTCGGCGAAGGGACCGGGCAGGAAGCCGGGCGCCGACTCGTACGGGTTGAAGCCGTTCTGGATGAGCCACCCTTGCGCGGCGTAGCTGTAGGCGTCGTGGCTGAAGATCGGCGGCGCGAACGAGATCGGCAGGCACCACCACAGCAGCACCGCCCAGTGCTTCACGTGCGTGTACACCAGCGGACGCAGCCGGAACCACGCCAGCATCAGCAGCATGACGGCCCCGATCACCAGCGCCGTGCCGAGCACCTTCACCCACGTCGCGTCCAGCCCGAAGGCCCGGGCCGGCCCCCAATAGGGGCTGCTCTGCGGCAGGTACGCGGGGGTGAGGGAGCCCAGCGCGAGCAGGACCGTCCCGACCAGACCCAGCCGCACCGGCCCGAGGCCGATCGCGACGCCCATGTCGTGCGCAAACCGCCCGAGCCATCCGGACGCCGCGCGCGTCCCCGCGCCCGTCCCGTCCGGCTCGCTCACGTTCGCTCCCGTCGTCACGCGCGACGCCCCGTCCGGGACGCGCCCTCGACAGCCTAATGCGTCCGGACGCCGCCGCACCGGCCCCCTGTGGCAGGCTGGTGGTCATGCGCTTTTGGGACTGGTTCTCCGACGGCTCGCTCGCCGTCGCCGACCTGGGCCTGGCCTGCTGCGTCGTCGAGGTCGAGGCTGCGGCGCTCGGGCGCCCGCGGGTGGCCGCGCCGCCCGCCGGGGCGCGTGTCGCGGTCGTCGTCGCCGGCACGGTGACGGACGCCGTCGCCCCCCTCGTCGTCGAGCGCATCGCCGCCCTCGACGACCCGGTCGTCATCGCGTTCGGCGCGTGTGCGTCGGCGGGCGGCCCGTACTGGGATTCGCCGGTCGTCACCAAGGGCGTCGACGAGATCGTGGCCGTGGACCGCTACGTCCCCGGGTGCCCGCCCACCCCGGACGCCCTCACGGAGGTGCTCGCCGATGTCCGCTGACGCGCGCGGCGCCGCGCGCCGACCCGACGCCGTCCGCCGGGTGGACGCCGCGTCCTGGCGCGCGGAGGTCGCCGCGGCGTCCCAGGGGCGGCACTTCGACTGGCTGGGCGCGGTCGACGAGATCGGGCGGACCGACGCCCTCCGCGTCGTCGTCCGGCTGCGCGCCCCGGGCGGGGACGCCGTCCGGCTGGAGACGCTGATCCCGCGCGACGACCCGCACGTCGACTCGCTCGCCGGCCTCTTCCCCGGGGCGGCCTGGCACGAGCGCGAGGCGCGCGACTTCTTCGGCATCGAGTTCGACGGCGGCGACAACCGGCCGCTGCTGCTGCGCGACGATTTCGGCGGGCGTCCGCTGCGCAAAGACTTCGTGCTCGGAGCCCGCGCCGTGAAGCCCTGGCCGGGCGGCAAGGAGCCGGGCGACGCCCGCGCTGCCGGACGCCGGCGGCTCGTGCCCCCCGGCGTCCCGGACGCCGACGTGTGGGGCGACCGCGACGGCGAGCCGGCCACCCCCGGGGAGGTCGCGGCGTCCGTCGTGGGCGGCCGGGTGCGGAGGCGGCGATGAGCGTCGCGCACGGTTCCATCCGGCTGATCGAGGAGAACTGCACGTCGTGCATGATCTGCGCGCGCGAGTGCCCGGCCTGGTGCATCGAGATCGACAGCCACACCGAGCCGCTGCCGGGCAGCCCGGCGGGGCCGCGGCAGCGCACCCGCAACGTGCTGGACGCCTTCGCCATCGACTTCTCGCTGTGCCTCTACTGCGGCATCTGCATCGAGGAGTGCCCGTTCGACGCGCTGGCGTGGGCGGGCGCGCACGTGCCGGCGTCCGGGTCGGCCGCCGGGCTCACCCACGGTCGGGGTTCGCTGCGCGAGGGCGGGCGGCGCCCCGCACGTCCCGCCGACCCGCCTCAATCCCCGGACGCCGATCTCGCCCAGTGACCCCGATTGCCAGTACTTTCGGACCAATTTCAACCACTTGCGTGGACGGTCTTCCCTTGTCAGGGCGATTTCGGCGGGTCGGTCGCGGGTCGGGGCGTCCCGACGCGCTCGGGCGGCGTCCCGGAGGCCGTAGAGTATGAGCATGCATACCGGACCGTCCCCGAAGCTCGTGAGCCGCGCTCACGTGGATCTGGGTCGTGTCCTCTCTGCGATGTGTTGCGCTCTCTGACGCGCCCGCACACGCTGCACCACGCCGGGCCGACGTCGCCCGGCTTCGTTCGTTAAAGGAGCCCCAGCGCCTCGGCCCTCCACCACCTAGAGGATCCACCGAACGAGGCAGGAATGAGCACCCACACGTCCGAACGAGTGCGCTCGGCTTCCCCCGGCCGCAGCAACGGCCAATGGCTGGTCGACGGCCACGCGCCGCTCAACCACAACGAAGAGTTCAAGGGCGTCGAAAACCCCCTCAACGTCCGCGCACGCATCGACGAGTACGCGCGACAGGGCTTCGACTCGATCGCGGAGGACGACCTCTACGGCCGGTTCCGTTGGCTCGGGATCTACACCCAGCGCAAGCAGGGCATCGACGGGGGCCGCACGGGCACCCTGAGCGCCGAGGAGCTGTCCGACCGCTACTTCATGATGCGCATCCGCGTCGACGGTGGACGCCTCACCACCGAGCAGACCCGCGTCATCGCGGGCATCTCGAACGAGTTCGCGCGCGGCACGGCCGACATCAGCGACCGGCAGAACATCCAGTTGCACTGGATCGAGATCGAGAGCGTGCCCGAGATCTTCCGCCGCCTCGAGTCGGTGGGCCTGTCGACGACGACCGCCTGCGGCGACACGCCGCGCGTCTTCCTGGGCTCCCCGGTCGCCGGCGTGGCGGCCGACGAGCTGATCGATTCGGGCCCGGTGCTCGAGTCGATCACGTCGCGCTACCTGGGATCGGAGGAGGTCGCGAACCTGCCGCGCAAGTTCAAGACCTCCGTCACGGGCAACCCCAGCCTGGACGCGCTGCACGAGATCAACGACGTCAGCTTCGTCGCCGTCGAGCACCCCGAACTCGGCATCGGGTTCGACCTGTGGGTCGGCGGCGCGCTGTCGACGACGCCGCGCCTGTCGGAGCGCCTGGGCGCGTTCGTCACCGTCGAGCAGGTGCCGGACGTCTGGTTCGGCGTCGTCCGCATCTTCCGCGACTACGGCTACCGCCGCCTGCGCAACAAGGCGCGCATGAAGTTCCTGCTGGCCGACTGGGGGCCGGAGAAGTTCCGCCAGGTGCTCCAGGACGAGTACCTCGGCTACGAACTCGCCGACGGCCCCGCGCCGAAGCCGGCCACGGGCAGCGCCGACCACGTGGGCGTCCACGAGCAGAAGGACGGACGCCTCTACGTCGGCCTCGCGCCGACGGTCGGCCGGATCTCGGGCGACGTCCTCGCCGGGCTCGCGGACGCCGCCGAGGCCGCCGGCTCGGAACGGCTCAGCCTGACGCCGCACCAGAAGGTCGTCGTGCTCGACGTCGACCCGGCCCGCCTGGACGCCTTCCTCGCGGCCGTCGAACCGCTCGGGCTGACGGCCACGCCGTCGCCGTTCCGCCGCCACACGATGGCGTGCACCGGAATCGAATACTGCAAGTTGGCGTTCGTGAACACGAAGGACACCGCCCGCACCGTCATCGGCGAGCTCGAGAAGCGGTTCGACGGGGAGACGATCGACACCCCGATCACCCTCCACGTCAACGGCTGCCCGAACTCGTGCGCCCGCATCCAGACGGCCGACATCGGCCTGAAGGGGCAGCTCATGAAGAGCAAGGACGGCGCCGACGAGTTCGCCTACCAGGTGCACCTGGGCGGGCGGCTGGCCGAGAACCAGAACGGCGAGCCCGGCTTCGGCCGGACCGTGCGCGGGCTGAAGGTGTCCGCGGACGACCTGCCCGACTACGTCGAGCGCGTCGTCCGGAGTTTCCTGGCCGAGCGCGACGGCGCCGAGACCTTTGCCGAGTGGGCCCATCGGGCCGAGGAGGATTCCCTGAAGTGACCACCACCGCGACACCGCGGGCCGCCCACGGCCCCGGACGTACCCGTACCCCCGAGGAGCTGAAGGCGCTCGTCGCCGAGGGGAACGAGGTGCTCGGGCCGGAGGCGTCCGCCGAAGAGGTCGCCCGCTGGGCGGCCGACACGTTCGGCGACGCGCTCGCCGTCGCCTGCTCGATGGCGGGCGACACGGTCGTGCCGCACCTCGTGGCGTCCGTGCACCCGGGCGTCGACGTGCTGTTCCTGGAGACCGGGTACCACTTCCCCGAGACCCTGGGCACGCGCGACGCCCTGGACGCGACGATCGACGCGAACATCATCGACGTGCTGCCCGACCTCACGGTCGCCGAGCAGGACGCCGAATACGGCGAGAAGCTCTACGAGCGCAACCCCACGCTGTGCTGCCAGATGCGCAAGGTCGATCCGATCAACCGCGAGCTCGGCAGCTACGAGGCCTGGGTGACCGGCATCCGCCGCGAGGACAACGCGCTGCGCGCCCACGCCGGGCTCGTCGAGTGGGACGAGACGCACCAGATGGTGAAGATCAACCCGCTCGCCGCCTGGACGTTCGACGAACTGCTCGACTACGCCGGCAGCCACGGCGTCCCGATCAATCTGCTGCTGACCGAGGGCTACCCGTCCATCGGCTGCGCGCCCTGCACGCGGCCCGTCGCAGCAGGAGAAGACCCCCGCGCCGGCCGCTGGGCCGGCCTCGCCAAGACGGAGTGCGGACTGCATCTATGAGCATCGACACCACCACCTCGACGACGGTCGACGGCACGCTGCCCGAGGCGACGAACCCCGAGCACGTGCTGTCGCACCTGGCCGACCTGGAGAGCGAGGCCATCCATATCTTCCGCGAGATCGTGGGAGAGCTGGAGCGCCCCGTGCTGCTGTTCAGCGGCGGCAAGGACTCCGTCGTCATGCTGCACCTGGCCGCGAAGGCGTTCTGGCCGGCGCCGGTCCCGTTCCCCGTCATGCACGTGGACACGGGCCACAACTTCCCCGAGGTGATCGAGTATCGCGATCGCACGGTGGAGCGCCTGAAGCTGCGGCTCGTCGTCGCGAGCGTGCAGGACTACATCGACGACGGACGCCTGCTCGAGCGCGCCGACGGCACCCGTAACCCGCTGCAGACGCAGCCGCTGCTGGACGCCATCGCGGAGAACCGCTTCGACGCCGTCTTCGGCGGCGGCCGCCGCGACGAGGAGAAGGCCCGCGCCAAGGAACGCGTGGTCAGCCTGCGCGACGAGTTCGGGCAGTGGGACCCGCGCAACCAGCGTCCGGAGCTGTGGAACCTCTACAACCCGCGGCATCGCCCGGGCGAGCACGTGCGCGTGTTCCCGCTGTCCAACTGGACCGAGCTCGACGTCTGGCGCTACATCGAGGCCGAGAACATCGAGTTGCCCGAGTTGTACTACGCGCACGACCGCGAGGTGTTCCTGCGCGACGGCATGTGGCTCGCCGTCGGCGAGGTCACGCAGCCGCGGGCGGGCGAGCAGGTCGTCACGAAGCACGTCCGGTACCGGACGGTCGGCGACATGAGCTGTACCGGCGCCGTCGAGTCGGACGCCGAGTCGATCGCCGACGTCATCACCGAGGTCGCGGCCACCCGCATCACCGAGCGCGGCGCCACGCGCGCCGACGACCGGCTGACCGAGGCCGCGATGGAGGACCGGAAGAAGGAAGGCTACTTCTGATGAGCACGCTGCTACGCCTCGCCACCGCGGGGAGCGTCGACGACGGCAAGTCCACCCTCGTCGGACGCCTGCTGTACGACAGCAAGTCGGTCTTGGCCGACCAGTTGGACGCCGTCGAGCGCGTCTCCAAGACGAAGGGCCTGGGCCACGTCGACCTCGCCCTCCTCACCGACGGCCTGCGCGCCGAGCGGGAGCAGGGCATCACGATCGACGTCGCCTATCGGTACTTCGCGACGGCCAACCGGACGTTCATCCTCGCCGACTGCCCGGGCCACGTGCAGTACACGCGCAACACGGTCACCGGGTCGTCGACCGCGGACGTCCTCGTGCTGCTGGTCGACATCCGCAAGGGCGTCCTCGAGCAGACGCGTCGGCACCTGTCGGTGGGGCAGTTGCTCCGCGTCCCGACCGTGATCGTCGCCGTGAACAAGATCGACCTCGTCGACTACGCCGAGGACCGCTACCGCGAGGTGGAGGCCGAGATCCGGCAGGTGGCGTCCGACCTGGGCGTCGCGAACGTCGTCACGCTGCCCGTCTCGGCGCTGGTGGGCGACAACATCGTCGACCGGTCCGAGCGGACGCCGTGGTACGGCGGCCCGGCGCTGCTGGAGCTGTTGGAGACGGTCCCGTCGGGCACCGACCCGGACGCCGAGCCGTTCCGGTTCCCGGTGCAGCTCACGATCCGCCCGCAGGAGGCCGCGCTGGAGCCGCAGTACCGCGAGTACCGCGGCTACGCGGGGCAGGTCGCGTCCGGGGTGGTGCGGGCCGGCGACGAGGTCGTCGTCCTGCCGTCCGGACGCCGCACGCGCGTCGCCGGTATCGACACCGCCGACGGCGCGGTGAGCGAGGCGTTCGCGCCCCAGTCGGTGACGCTGCGCCTGGACGACGAGATCGATGTCACGCGCGGCGAACTGATCGCCGGCGTCGACGACCCGCCGGTCCCCACGCAGGACCTCGACGGCATGGTCGCGTGGCTGTCCGAGCGGCCGCTGCGCGTCGGGCAGAAGGTGCTCGTGAAGCACACGACCCGCACGGTGCAGGGCATCGTCCGCGACATCCACGGCAAGCTCGACCTCGACACGCTCACCCCCGTCGAGACCGACCGCCTGGAGCTCAACGACCTGGGCCGCGTCCGGGTGCGGGTGGCCGCCCCGATCATGGCCGAGGACTACACGCGCTCGCGCCGCACCGGCTCGTTCCTGCTCATCGACCCGCAGACCGGCGGCAACCTGGCCGCCGGCATGGTCCGCGGGGAGCAGTCGTTCTCGGAGGCCGCCATGATCGAGCCCGACGACGTCCTGAACTGGTCCATCTGATGCCCGGACGCCGAGGAGCCCGGGCCGGGAGCCGATGTCACCGGGGCTGATCCTCCCCACCCGGTCATTCACCCGCACGGAACGGACAACCCCCTATGCAACGACTCATCCTGCTGGCCCTCGTCGGGCTCGCCGCCCAACTCGTGGACGGCGCGCTCGGCATGGGCTACGGCGTCACCTCCTCCTCCCTCCTGCTCTTCGTGGGTCTCTCCCCCGCCCTGGCCAGCGCGTCGGTTCACCTGGCCGAGATGGGCACCAACGTCGCCTCCGGCGTCTCGCACTGGCGGCTCGGCAACGTCGATTGGCGTCTCGTCGGACGCCTCGGCGTCCCGGGCGCGATCGGCGCGTTCGCCGGCGCGACGTTCCTGTCGAACCTGTCCACCGAGGCGGCCACGCCGGTCATGGCCGTCGTGCTGGCGGCCCTCGGCGTGTACATCCTCAGCCGGTTCACGTTCCGCCCGCCCGCGCAGGCGCACAACCGGCGCTCGCCGCACGGCTCGCGGTTCCTCGTGCCGCTCGGCCTGGTCGGCGGGTTCGTGGACGCCACCGGCGGCGGCGGGTGGGGCCCGGTCTCGACGACGTCCCTGCTCAGCGCCGGCAAGACCGCCCCGCGGACGGTCGTCGGCTCGGTGGACACCTCGGAGTTCCTCGTGTCGACGGCCGCGAGCATCGGCTTCCTGGTCGCGCTCGGCACGGCCGGCATCGACCTCGGGATCGTCCTCGCGCTGCTCCTGGGCGGCCTCATCGCGGCCCCGATCGCGGCCTGGCTCGTGAGCCGGCTGCCCGCGCGCGTGCTCGGCGTCGGGGTCGGCGGGCTGATCGTCCTGACGAACCTGCGCACGATCCTCAAGGCCACCGGGGCGACCGGCACCGTCTCGCTCGTCGCCTGGATCGTCGTCATCGCCCTGTGGCTCGCCGCCGTCGCATACACGACGACCCGCCACGCCCGCACCGCCCGG
>NZ_JBDHZL010000074.1:0-12950 GCF_039811905.1 Nigerium sp.
ATTTCCATTCGCCCAATCGATCTCGCAAAAGGACAGTGAACCGGGCGCGACTAAAAGCGCAATGGATTGCCATTTGTCGCCAAGTTCAGGAAGAGGGTGCCGATGATTGTTCAAGATCGACGGTGGGCCGCCCGGACGTGTCCGCATGTTCTTCGGTCTCGGACGCGGCGCCGACGAAGCGACGCATTAATTCACTTCGCCATCCTGGGAGCTCTGTTAAGTGAACGGACCGCGTGCCACAGCGACCGCGAGGCGACCGGGCTCAGTCGAGACGCCCGGTCTCGTCGCGGTACTGCCGGACGACGTCGTCGATGCTCGCGTCCTGTGTGAAGCCGAGCCGCAGGGCGGCGTCCACGTCGAACTGGCCGGGCCACGAGCAGACGATGCTCATGATGCGCTCGTCGGGTTCGAGCGCGACGAGCGCCCGGACGTCCGCGCCGGCGACGCGCTCGAGGGCGTCCAGCATCTCGGCGGCGGTCACGCAGAGTCCGGGCAGGTTCAGCACGCGCCACGGGCCGACCGCCTCGCCGGGTGCCTCCAGCGCGCGGACCAGGTTCGCGACGGCGGCGTCCGGCGACGACAGCCACAGGCGCGTGTCCAGCGGAACCGGGCACGCGGACGCCTCGCCGGCCAGCGGCTCGCGGATGATCCCGCTCGCGAACGAGGACGCCGCCGAGTTCGGACGCCCCGGCCGCACCGAGATCGTCGGCAACCGGCACACCAGCCCGTCGACGAACCCCTTGCGGGTGTACTCGTTCACCAGCAGCTCGCCGATCGCCTTGGTCGCGCCGTACGTCGACTCCGGCTGGGTGGCCCACTCGGGCGGCACGACGTCCGGCACCGCGCCGCCGAACACGGCCAGCGAGCTCGCCGCCACGAACCGCGGACGCGACCCCGCCCGGCGGGCGGCCTCCAGCAGTGCGCGCGTCCCGTCGACGTTGACGCGCATCGCCAGGTCGAAATCCGCCTCCGAGCCCCCGCTCAGGACGGCCGCGAGGTGAAAGATCGCCTCCGTCTCCGCGGTGACGAGGGAGTTCACGAGCTCGGCGTCCGCGACGTCGCCGAGCACCGATCGCACGCGCGGGTCGGCCACCGGGCAGTCGGCCTGATCGAGCGACACGATCTCGAGGGACGCCTCCTCCGACGACGTCCGCGGGCCCGGGGCCTCGGGGGCCTGGCGGGTCTGGTGGGCGTCGGTCCCGCGCGGGTCCGTGGGGACTTGGGTCTGCTTCCGAAACGGAAGCAAACCCTGGGGGCGCGCGAGCAGCGCGGCGATCACGCGACTGCCCAGGAAACCGGCCCCGCCGGTGACGATGATGCTCATGCGGACTCCTTCGTCGGACGCCTGCCCCGAGGCTAGCCCGTCGTCGCCGGGCGCATTGCGGCAGCGGTCCACGCAGCCGGATAAGAGCCGTGGTCGCAGGCTCTGGTGCCGGGCGGGGACCGGGTCGGAGCAGTGAGTTGTTAAAAGACCCCTGAGCATTCCGTTAGAGACAGCATGTCGCTAACCTACGGACGAGTGCCTTCCCACCGCGTTGCCGCGGGCACGACCCGTCCAGCGGCGTTGCCGCTTCTCAGGAAGGATCGCACCCTTGTCAGCAACTCTCAGTAAGAACCGCTTCGTGGCGCGCCTCGCCGCGTTCGCCCTGGTAGCCGCGGGGGCCGCCATCGCGGCGCCCGTCCCGGCCGAGGCCGCGACCGTCACCCGCGTGGTCTGCAAGACGCCGTCCCTCAATGTGCGCAGCGGTCCCGGGACGCGGTACGCGAAGGTCGGCACGCTGTCGTCGGGCGCGCGCGTCACCGGGACGCCCTCGGGCTCGTGGCTGAAGATCGGGACGTCGCGGTACATCGCGGCGTCCTACACCTGCACGCCGACGACCACGGTCGCTGCGCCGCGCGTGGTCTCGTCGGCGTCCGTGGCGACCGCACCGCGCGCCGGCTACCGGATGATGCAGCCGGCCGGCACCAACGGGTCGCCGACGTCGGGGTTCGGCATGCGCAACAACCCCGTGACGAGGGCGAACGTGCTGCACAACGGGGTGGACCTCGGGAACCAGGCCGGCCAGCCCGTGGTCGCCGCCGCCGGCGGCGTCGTGAGCTACGCCGGCTGGACGACCGGCGGCGGCAACAGCCTGTACGTGACGCACGGGCAGTTCGGGTCGGTGTCGACGCGGTACCTGCACCTGTCGCGCTTCGTGGTGAAGAAGGGGCAGTCGGTCCGGACCGGGCAGCTCATCGGCTACACCGGCGCGACCGGCTCGGTGACCAAGCCGCACCTGCACTTCTCGGTGAAGGTCGGCGCCGGCTTCGTCGACCCGCAGGGCTGGATCGGCCCGGTCGCCGGGTATGCGCGGGCGGTGCGTCCGAGCTGACCCGGGTTCGCCGGGGGAGAAGACCCCGCCCGGCCGCACCCGCGGCGTCCGGGCGGGGATCTTTCACGGTCCGACGCGCGGAATTCACGCGCCACTAGAACGATCGTTCTGCCTAGACTGACGCCATGCCGAGCGTCATCACCGACACCCAACTCATGGAGCACGTGCTCAAGCTGGGCGACGAGCACCCGCCGATCCGGATGGACTCGGCGGACTTCACCGTGAAGAACCCGGCGCTGATGCGCGAGAAGTTCGGGGGCGTCCTGGACTATCTGGCGCGCGTCGAGCTCGAGGTCGACCGCAACGTGCTGGAGTTGCTGACGATCCTGCCGCACGCCAGCGAGGTCGACCGGGTCTTCTATCAAGACGTCTGGTACGACCAGGAAATGGCCCACGGCTACATTCTCGACCGGCTGAAAGACGAGATGGGTCTCGCGCCCGCCGAGCCGTATCTCGAGGTCAAGATGGGGCTCAAGGCGCTGGGGGCGCTGGCGCATTTCGAGCCGATTCATGATGTCGTGCGGTGCATTTATTATCTGACCGGCGCCTCGACTGAGCGGCAGGCGGTGATGGCGTACAACTCGTTCAGCAAGCAATTGTTGGAAATGGGAGAGAAGGCTGTCGCCCGCACGATCATCAACCCCATCAAGCGGCAGGAGCCCGGGCATTTCGCGTTCTATCGCATGTCGGCGGAAAAGCTCGTGCAGGACGGACTGCGTCCGTGGCAGCTGTATCTCGCGCGCCTGCTGCGGAAGACGAGCTACGCGCTCGTCGGGACGAACCGGAGCAACGATTACAAGGCTCAGATGGGCGAGGTGATCACGAAGCTCGGTTTCGACGAGCAGTTGGAGCAGTACGCCAAAGAGATCGGACGCCTCGAGGCCCGGCTGCTCTGGGCGAGCGAGCAGGGCATGGACTTCCCCCCGTACGTGCTCGCCGCCCTCCGCGAGAGCGTGGACCTCTACCGCGATCGGGGGACGTTCGAGGCCGCCTGAGTGCGTTTCTATGCTGCCTAATCCACCCTGGGGTGGGGATGATGTCACACAGCATGGGCCGGGACGCCGGTGTGGGTTGGACGCCTCCCGCCCTGAGTGGGTCGCTAGCGGTTGATCCCGGTCGGGCACGGTCCCGTCCGGGGCGATGGCGCGCGATTCGACCGCGCGCTGGGCGATCGCGTCCGGGGATGCCGCCCAGGCGTCCGGACGACCGCACCGTGGGCGTCCGCTGGGCGGCTCGCACCCGCGCAGTCGATTTGCCGCCACTCGATGAAGGTTGCCCGCGAGATTCTCGCTCACGCTCGCGAGGAGACCCTCATCGGGTGGTGGCAAATCGACTGGGACGCCGCGGGCGCCGGTGTGTCGCGGTTTAGGCCGGACGCCGGCGGCGTCCCCGTGGATTGCGTCGCCGTCCGGTGCCTGCGATCCGGGGGCGTGTGACAGAACCCACACCCCAGGGTGGATTAGGCAGCATAGAAACGTTTCTCCACCGGGGGGTGTGTGACAAAACCCACACCCCGCGGTGGATTGTGCAGCATAGAAACGTTCAGTCGATGACCTTCCCCGGGTTCAGGTTCGCACCCGGGTCGGCGGCGTGGAACAGGCCGGCCATCAGATCGACGCCGGGCTCGGAGAGGTCCTGGGCCATCCAGGGCTTGTGCTCGGTCCCGACGCCGTGATGGTGCGACAGTGTCGCCCCGCAGTCGATGAAGCACTGCTGGATCGCCGACTTCACGGCGTCGTACTGGGCGAGGTCGTCGGCGTCTTCCCCGAGGACGAACGCGAACGTGAAGTACAGGCACGCCCCCGCGTGGTACGAGTGCGACATGTGGCACATGATGAAGCCCTGGCGTCCGATCTGATCGAACGCGCGTCCGGCCGCCTCGCGCACGCGCCGGTGGACGGCCGCGAGCTTCGACCACGGGGCGGCCGTCTCGGAGACGTCGCCGATGGTGCGCCGGTCGAGCAGGAAGTCGCGCAGGTACGGCGTGTCGAACTTCTTCTGGTCGTACAGCGCCCCCGGACTGCCGCCGAGCACGATGCCGCCGTGCTTCGCGACCAGGTCCTTCACGATCTTCTTCTCGCGCGCGTTGTGCTTCGCCGACCCCTCGTAACACACGTACGACAAGCACATCTGGTCGGTGTCCCAGCCGCGGAGCCGCAGGAAGTCCCACAGCTTCTCCTGCCCGAACGCGGACGCCTTCTTCAGCGTCGTCGTCGGCGCCTTCTGGGTCGACAGCGAGAACGAGGTCTCGGCGGCGTCCGAGATGCGGGTGAACGTCGGGTGCGCCTCCGACCGCGCGACGGCGTGCATGCACAGCAGCGCCTTGTCCCACGTCGGGAACATGTACGCGATCACGTCGCGATGCTCCGGCAGCGGGTGCACCTGGATCGTCACCTCGGTCACGATGCCGAGGCGTCCCTCGGAGCCGATGATCATCTCCCGCACCGACGGCCCGGTCGACGTGCTCGGCAGGTCGCGCAGCGCGACCACGCCCCCCGGACGCGCCAGCCGCAGCCCCTTCACGATGTCGGCGATGTCGCCGTACTTGTCCGACTGCATCCCGGACGACCGCGTCGCCACCCAGCCGCCCAGCGTCGAGTAGGTGAACGAGTCGGGCACGTGGCCCATCGTGAGACCGCGCGCGGCCAGGGCGTCCTCGAGGTCGGGCCCCAGGATGCCGGCCTGCACCCGCGCGAGCATCGAGTGCTCGTCGACCTCCAGCACGCGGTTCATGCGGCCCAGGTCGACGGTGACGACGGTGCGCTCCTCGGCGTCCGGCGCGTTCAGCGAGCCGGAGATCGACGTCCCGCCGCCGAACGGGATCACGACCCAGTTCCGCTCGGACGCCGCCGCGAGCAGCGCCCGCGTCTCCTCCTCGTCGCCCGGGTAGACCACGGCGTCGGGGACGCGAGTGAAGTCGCCGCGCCGCGTCCGCAGCAGGTCCCGGACGCTGCGCCCCGCCCAGTGCACGATGCGCGCCTCGTCGTCGAGCTCGACGTTCTCCTCGCCGACGATCGCGCGCAGCCCGGCGAGATCGTCCTCGGACGCCCGGCTCTCCGGCACGTTCAGCTCATCGAGCGAGGGCGGCCCGACGACCGGTGCGTTCGCCAGGTCGAGCCCCAGGTTCTCCTTGACGAACGGCGCGAACGCCGGCTTGTTGGTGTAGTTGAACTCGGGGACGCCGTCGGCGCCCCAGCCCCACCACTTCTGATGCTTCACGTCGGGCGCCATGGGGCCTCTCCTTCTTCGGTCGTCGGGGTTCTGGTCAGGGGGTTCGTGTCAGGGGGTGCGGGTCAGGTGGGCGCGGGTCAGCGCTCGTGGCGGCGGGCAGCACTCAGCTTGCCCGACACCCACCGCACGAACGGACGCGGCGCGTGCCGCAGCGCGCCCGCGATCACGCGGAAGCGGCGCGACGGTACCGAGACGACGCGGCCGCGGTCGGCGTCCGCGAGGCAGGCGGCGACGACGCGGTCGGCGTCCAGCCACAACGGGCCGGGGATCGACGACCCCTTGATGCCCGCCCGCTCGTGGAACTCGGTGCGCACCCAGCCCGGCAGCAGGACGCAGACGCGCACGCCCGTCCCGGCCAGCTCGACGGCGAGCGACTCGGTCAGCACGCGCACGTAGCTCTTGATCGCCGGGTAGTGGCCCTGCGCGAGGTAGCCCGCGACGGACCCGACGTTGATGATCGTGCCGTGCCCGCGCTCGCGCATCGCCCGGCCGGCGGCGCCCTGCAGCAGCAGGACGCTGCGCATCATCACCTCGGCGGCCCGGTCGTGGCGCTCCATGCTCGGATCGAGCAGGGTGGCCCCGACGGAGAACCCGGCGTTGTTGACCAGCGTCTCGACCGGACGCCCCGGCTCGGCCAGGCGGTCGGCGACCGCCTGGGCCTGCGTCCGGTCGGACAGGTCGGCGGGCAGCGTCTCCACCCGGACGCCGTGGCGGCGCTCCAGCTCGCCGGCGAACTCGCCCAGGCGTCCGGCGTCGCGCGCGACGAGCACGACGTCGTCGCCCCGCGCGGCGAGGGCGCGGGCGAAGGCCGCCCCGATTCCGGACGTGCCACCGGTGATCAGTGCGGTCGCCATGCCGGGGACGATACACCAGGACCTCCGGTGAAACCCGCCCATCACACCGGGCGTGAAACCCGCCGTGAACCCCGCGCGGAGGCGGCCCGGCGCGCTTCCTCCCGGCTGTTGTGCGGACGCCCCCGGCGCGGCAGGGTGGGGGCCAGCGGTTCGCGTCCGGGCGGAGCGTGCGGGGAGGGAGGGCGCGATGAGAAGGGTGTTCACGCTGATCGTGACGGTCGGCGTCCTGCTGTCGCTGGCCGCGTGCACCGGGTCGGGCGCCCCGACGCCCACCCCGCCCTACACCGCCGGCGACCTGATCACCGACTACAACGGCCAGCGCCTCTACGGACGCCTGTTCCTGCCCACGTCGGGGCCCGAGCGGCTGCCCACAGTGATCCTGGCCCACGGGCTCGACGGCACGAGCGCAGGCATGATCCCGTATGCCGAGCGGCTCGCGCAGGAGGGGTTCGCGGCCTACGCGTTCGACTTCCGCGGTGGGGGCGCCGGCAACCGCAGCGACGGTGACCGCGCGAGCATGTCGATCCTCACCCAGACCGAAGACCTGAACGCGGTCGTCGACACGATCCGCACCCGTCCGGACGTCGACGGCGACCACCTCTTCCTTCTCGGCGAGAGCCAGGGCGGGCTGGTCTCGGCGATGGTGCCCGGCCAGCACCCGGACGCCTTCGCCGGTCTCGTGCTGCTCGCCCCCGCGTTCAACCTGCCCGACGTCTGCCGCGCCGAACTCGAGAACCCGGGGGGCGCCACCCCGAGCGCGTCGTCGTTCAGCCGCACGTACCTCGAGGACGGGGCGTCCATCGACGTCCCGGCCGCGATCAGGCCGTACGAGCGCGACGTCCTGATCGTGCACGGGGACGCCGATCCGCTCGTCCCGATCGCGAACTCCCAGCAGGCGTTGCTGACCTACCGCTCGGCGGAGTTGATGACGGTGCCGGGCGCGGGTCACGAGTTCACCGGGCCGAACCGCGACGCGGTCGTCGTCCGGATCATCACGTATCTGAAACAGCACCTGCGCTGAAGGCAGCACCTGCGCTGACCGCAGCACCTGCGCTGACCGCAGCACCTGCGCTGACCGCCGGGCGCAGGACCGCGGCCGCCGCGTCCACGTGTCGGTCGCCACACCCGAGACGATCCACTACGGTAACTCCGGAGAAAACCGAATGCTCGCTCGGTCGCCGCGCGGCCGCTGACCCCCGGAGGCTCCGTGCCCACGTCCCTCACCCCGCCCGCGTCCCCGGGAACCCCGCGCCGCGTCCTCGTCACCGGAGCCACCGGCTTCGTCGGCCAGGCCGTGCTGCTGGCCCTGCTCGACCGCACCGATGATGCCGAGGTCGTCGCGATCGTCCGTCCCCGGCGGGGGCGGCCGGCGTCCGAACGGCTGGAGGCGCTGCTCGCCAAGCCGGCCTTCCGCGCGTTCGTCGAAGACCGCGGGGTGGACGCCGCCCGCGCGGAGTTCGCGCGGCGCGTCCACGTGGTCGAGGGCGACCTCGCGGGGCTGCAGGACAACCCGGACGCCGTCGCCCGGCTCGCCGAGTTGGGGCCGCTGCACGCGGCCGTGCACTGCGCCTCGGCGGTCTCGTTCGACCTGCCGATCCACGAGGCGTTCGACACGAACGTCGGGGGAGCGCTCGGGCTCTACGGCGCGCTGGAGGCGGCGGGTCTCGACCCGCACGTCGTCCACGTGTCGACGGCCTACGTGGGCGGGTCGGCCCGCGGCGTCCGGACGGAGGGTCCGCTCACCCACCGCGTCGACTGGGCGTCCGAGATGGAGTGGGCACATGCCGTCCAGCGGGAGGCCGAGCTCGACTCGCGCAAGCCGGCCGAGCTGAACCGCGTCCTGCGGCTCGCGCGGCTCGTGCACGGCAAGGAGGGCCCGAACGCGGTCGCCGCGGCCGCCGACGAGGCGCGCCGCGACGAGGTCACCGAGAAGCTCGTCGAGGCCGGACGCCTCCGCGCGCAGACCCTCGGCTGGACCGACGTGTACACCTTCACCAAGGCCATGGCCGAGCGCGTCGCCGAAGAGCGCTGGGCCGGACGCGGCCGGCGCCTGTCGGTCGTCCGGCCGTCCATCATCGAGAGCTCGCAAGCCTGGCCGTACCCGGGGTGGATCGACGGCTACAAGGTCGCGGACCCGCTGATCATGGCGTACGGGCGCGGCGTGTTGAAGGAGTTCCCGGCGCTGCCGGACTCGCTGCTCGACGTCGTCCCGGTCGACATGGTCGTCGGCGTCGTCGTCGCGCTCGCCCTCGGCGAGCCGACGCGCACCGGCGCGGACGCCTACTACCAGGTCGTCTCCGGCACCTCGAACCCGCTCGCGTTCCACGCGATGGTGGGCTCGGTGCGCGACTTCTTCCTCGAACACCCGCAAACGGACGCCGCCGGCCGCCCCATCGCCGTCCCCACCTGGACCTACCGCCGCGGCGGGCTCGTCGAGCCGATGATCGGGTTGCAGGAGAAGGGCGTCCGTGCGGCCGAGCTCGCGGCGTCCCTCGTGCCGCGCGGCACCGCCGCGCGCCGGTGGTCGGGCACGCTGCACAAGCAGCGCGCCGGGTTGGCGACGCTGCGCAAGTACGTCGACCTGTACAAGAACTACACGCGCAGCGAGCTCGTGTTCGACGACCGGCACACCCGGGAGCTGTGGGCCGAGCTGGGTGGGTCCGAAGGTGGGCGTGTGGGCGAGCGTGCCGGGCGGACGGCCGGGGAACCGGCCGCTCCGGAGACCGCATCGGGGACCGAGACCGCGCCGGAGACCCAGACCGCGCCGGGGACCGCATCGACGACCGCCGGGGACGCCCGGGGCGACGCGTTGATCCCGTTCGACATCACCGCCGTCGACTGGACGTCGTACCTGATCGACCATCACCTGCCCGCGGTCGTCGCGTTGACCGACGAGTACTCCGCGTCGAAGGCCGCCAGGCGCGAGTCGGAGGCCGCGCGGGCGCTCGCGCCGGTCGCGGCGTCCGACCGGACGATCGCCGTGTTCGACCTCGACGGCACCTTGGCGTCCGCGACGGTCGTCACGCAGTATCTGGCCTTGCAGGCGGAGCTGCGCGGCGTCCGGAGCGCGGGCGGGGCGACCGCGTTCGCCGGGGACTTCGGGTCGCTGCTGTGGGCGACGCCGAGCCTGATCCGCGCCGAGCGGCGCGATCGGGGCGAGTTCCTGCGGATGTTCGCGCGCCGGTACGCCGGCGTCCGGGTGGCCGACCTGGAGAAGGCCGCGCAGGGGCGGTACGCCGAGCGGCTGCGCGCCGGCATCAGGGCGGACGCCCTCGCCCGCATCGCCGAGCACCGGGCCGCCGGCCACCGGACGATCATCGTGACCGGCGTGCCCGAGCCGCTCGTGGCCCCGCTCGCCGACCTCGCCGACGAGTTGGTGGCGACGACGCTGGACGTCCGTGACGGCGTCTACACCGGCTACCTCGCCGCGCCGGCCGTCGTCGACGAGGCGCGCGCCGGGTGGCTGCTGCGTTACGCGGCCGCCCACGACGTGGACCTGGCCGGGTCGTACGGCTACGGCGACTCTCAGGCGGACGTCACCTGGCTGTCGCTGCTCGGGCACCCCTTCGCGGTCGAGCCCGACCTCGGGCTCCACGCCGAGGCCAAGCGCAGCCGGTGGCCCATCCTCGACTGGGAGTGACGCTCGGCCCGGCACGGGCGTGCCGGACCGCGGTGAGGAGACGGCTTGGTTTTGCTTCCATTTCGGAAGCAAAACCGAAGCAAAACCGAAGCAAAACCGAAGCAAAACCGAAGCAAAACCGAAGCAGAACCGAAGCTGAGCCGGGTGGTCGTCGGTGGGCGGCCTGTGGGGTTTGCTTCCGCTATGGAAGCAGAACGGGAGACCCCGTGAGAGGACCGTTCTTGTTTGCTTCCGCTATGGAAGCAGAACCAAGCCCACCTGGCGTGCCGCGACGGCGCCCGCCCTACTCGCCGGGGTAGGAGTCGATGTTCCAGAGGTTGCCCTCCGGGTCGCGGACGGCGGTCGACCGGCCCCCGTGCGGCGGGTGGTGGGGCTCCTGGACGACGGTCGCGCCGGCGGCGACGGCCCGGGCGAGAGTCGCGTCGACCTCCTCGTCCGAGGCGACGACGAGGTTGCACCTCCCCAGGCCGGGCTCCTGGGCGAAGCCGAGCTCGTCGTCGGGCCGGACCGACCCGAACATGAGGCCGCCGTTGTCGCGCCAGCGGAACTGGGCGTGGACGACGGTCGCGGGGTCGTCTGGGTCGCGGACGACCAGCACCTCCGCGAAGCCGAGCGCGGTCAGGAACTCGATCGCGGCGTCCGCGTCGGCGAACGCCATGCAGGTGAAGAGCTGAGGTTTCGTCATGGCCCTACCCTCGTGCGGCGCCGGCCGGGTCGTCTTGGACGATCGGGAAATTCGCGGCGAGCTGGGTCGGCGTGAACCCGGCCAGGGCGCGCCACTCGCGGTTGAGGTGGGGCTGATCGGCGTACCCGGACGCCTGCGCGACCTCCGCCGGCGGGCGTCCGGCCCCCAGCAGTGCGCGCGACCGTTCGAACCGGACGACGCGCGCCAACTCCTTCGGGCTCACCCCGAACTCGGCCGCGAAGCGGCCCGACAGCCAGCGCCGGGAGCGCCCCAGCTCGGACGCCAGCCGCGCGATCGCGATGCCCCCGCCCGACCGGACGATCGCCGTCCACGCCCGCCGCAGGTCGTCGTGGATGAGGCCGCCCGGCTCGCGGGCAGCGAGCCCGGCGAGGTGGGCGTCCAGCAGTCGGAACCGCTCAGGCCAGGACGCCTCCTGCAGCCGGTCGCGCAGCCACCCCGGGACGCCGCCCGGCAGCCCCTCGTGGCCGGCGATCGTGCCGCCGAGCGCGGACGCCGGCACCCCGAGCAGGTGCCGGGCCCCCAGCGGGGTGAGCGACAGCTGGATGCCGTGTTGATGCCCGTGCGTGTGGATGTGCGCCGGACGCGTGTGCAGCCCGCCGGCCAGCGCCCAGTAGCCGGACCGGTCGCGTCCGTCGGCCCAGCCGCAGTCGAGCGGCTCGTCGAACGCGACGATCACGGTGACCCGACGCGACGGCAGCCCGTGATGGACCGCGTCGGCGGGCAGCCGGAAGTCGTACCCCTCGATGCCCGCGACCAGGCCGGTCAGCGACGCGGGGACGCGGTGCTCGAACGACGGCATGGCCCAGGCTAACCCGGGCCACGCCGCCGGGGAACGGGAGGGCTACTCGGCGACCCCGACGGACACGTCGGTGGACTCGAGCCGCGCTCGGATACCGGCCGGACGCCGGCCGCCCAGCGGCCGCGGGAGGCGTCTGGACGTGGGTCGTTTACACTGACCGGCCGTGACCTCAGCCGCCGACGATCGTCCAGCACCTCCCGCCGCCCCGGGCCGATCGGCCGATCATCCGGCCTATGCGGATACCGGTTCGACCCACTACGCGATGCTGCTAGCGCTCATGTGCGTCGTGGTGATCCTGTCGGGGATCGGCGCGGCGAAGGGCGTCGTCTTCGGGCCGATCATCACCGACGGCGGGTTCTTCCTGTTCCCGGCGGCGTACATCTGCGGCGACGTCATCAGCGAGATCTACGGCGGACGGGCCGCGCGCCGGGCGATCCTGGCGAGCTTCGGCGCGAACGTGCTGTCGGTGCTCTGCTACGCGATCATCATCGTGCTGCCGGGGTTCGACGACGCCTACGGCGTCCAGAAGCAGGCCGCGCTCGAGGTCGCGCTGGGTCCGGTGTGGCAGGTGGTGCTGGCGGGCATCCTGGGGTTCTTGGCGGGGCAGAACCTGAACACCCTCGTCATGGTCGCGATGAAGCGGCGGACGCGCGAGAAGCGGCTCATCGGACGCCTGGTCTCCTCGACCGGCGCCGGCGAGTTCGTCGACACGCTCGTGTTCTGCACGGTCGCCGCGACCGCGATCGGCATCACGACGGTCGAGCAGTGGGCCAACTACACGTTCTTCGGGTTCGTCTACAAGGTCGCCGTGCAGTACGCGGTCATGCCGATCACGGCGGCGGTCATCGGGTGGATCAAGAAGCGCGAGCCGACCTACCAGGCCGCCCTCGGGGCGGCGGCCGCGGGGGAGCCGGAGGTGTCCGGCCCGGACGCCCGCTGAGCCGCGGCGCCGACCCGGCGCGGGAGGCGTCCCAGGTCGGCGCGGAAGGCGCCGAGCACGGCGTCCGGATCGACGGAGGTCACCACGCGCGCGTTGGCCGGCCGCCCCCACAGGTGGCGCGCGTCGCGGACCGTCGTGCCGCGCGTGAGCTCGGACGCCGTCTCCACGCCGACCCACGTGGTGAGCGCCTCGAACGGGACGGCGTCGGCCGCGATCATCGCCGCGCACAGGTCGTGCACGGACGCGACGTAGCCGTACCCGTAGTCGGCGTGGAACTCGAAGTAGAACCGCAGCGCGTCGGCGACGAGGTCGAACCAGGCCGGCCCACCACCCGGGACGCCGCGGGTGCGGTCGCGCTTGGACGAGAGCCGCGGCTCGGGGACGCCGACGTCGCGGGCGAGGGCGTCC